>NZ_AMYW01000084.1:0-568 GCF_000335775.1 Flavobacterium sp. WG21 | reverse complement strand
TGAACCATAATAGGTTGTTCCGCTCGTTAAGGAAGTTGTCGAAGTCAATTTATTGCCTGCAGTAGCCGCATCGTACCAAGTCACTCCTGTTTCATTGGTTACCAAACTTGCCACAGTAGCATTCGCAGATTTACAGAATTCCTGCGTACTGTTAGCTGTGGTTGGTGTCTTTGGGTCGCTAATGGTTACTATTACCGCTAATCGTGTTGGGCTCTCGCAAGTACCTACTTTTAGTGAACCATAATATGTTGTTCCGTTTACCAAAGCGGTTGTTGAACTCACTACATTACCTGCAGTAGCCGCATCGTACCAAGTAACTCCTGTTTCATTGGTTACCAAACTTGCCACGGTAGCATTACTGTTTTTACAAAATTCCTGTGCTGCATTCCCTGTTGGAGTTTGCGGATCGCTGATCGTTACCATTACTGCCAATCTTGTTGGACTCTCGCAAGTACCTACTTTTAGTGAACCATAATATGTCCTTCCGTTTACCAAAGCGGTTGTTGAACTCACTACATTACCTGCAGTAGCCGCATCGTACCAGATAACACCCGTTTCATTGGTTATC
>NZ_AMYW01000083.1:0-573 GCF_000335775.1 Flavobacterium sp. WG21 | reverse complement strand
GTCTGAGTATTACCTGCAGCATCAGTAGCTGTCCACGTTACCGTAGTGGTTCCGATTGGGAAGCTTGATGGTGCATTGTTAGTTACCGTTACTGTTCCTGAGCAGTTATCGCTTGTCGTTGGTGTTCCTAAAACAACGCCGGTCGCTGTACATAAATTAGCATCGGCTACAGCAGTAACATTCGCAGGACAAGTGATTCTTGGTTTCTGCGTATCGTTTACTGTTACGGTTTGCGTACAAGTCTGAGTATTTCCGGCAGCATCAGTAGCTGTCCACGTTACCGTAGTGGTTCCGATTGGGAAGCTTGATGGCGCGTCGTTAGTTACCGTTACTGTTCCTGAGCAGTTATCGCTTGTCGTTGGTGTTCCTAAAACAACGCCGGTCGCTGTACATAAATTAGCATCGGCTACAGCAGTAACATTTGAAGGACAAGTGATTGTTGGTTTTTGAGTATCGTTTACTGTTACCGTTTGCGTACAAGTCTGAGTATTACCTGCAGCATCAGTAGCCGTCCACGTTACCGTAGTGGTTCCGATTGGGAAGCTTGATGGTGCGTCGTTAGTAACCGTTACA
>NZ_AMYW01000082.1:0-577 GCF_000335775.1 Flavobacterium sp. WG21 | reverse complement strand
TATCTCGATGCCGAGTCACTATACTATGAGGTATTAATCCAAATTTCTCTGGGCTATCCCTCTGTAAAAGGTAGATTGCATACGCGTTACGCACCCGTGCGCCGGTCTCTATATCCGAAGACATATACCCCTCGACTTGCATGTGTTAAGCCTGCCGCTAGCGTTCATCCTGAGCCAGGATCAAACTCTTCATCGTATATTTTTATATTATATTGCGATGATATCTATCGGTTCTTTTCGAATCTTACGATTCTATTACTCTTATTCTTTTGTCCCGATTTAATCGGGACGGCTGTCAATTCAATATGTCTACGAACGTATTCTTTTTTATTAATCTCGCTTGTTTCTCAAAGCGGGTGCAAAAGTAGAAAACTTATTTCTAATCGGCAAGAGTTTTTTGAAGTTTTTTTTTAGAAAATTTCTTTTCGTTTTTAACTTCTCTCCTTACCAATCTTTCAATGAACTTCCCTTGTTTTGCGGGGTGCAAACTTAAAACTTTCTTTCTTTACTCGCAAGCTTTTTGGAATCTTTTTTTGAAAATTTCTCTCCGTTTCAATTCCTTTGCTTGTCAGTATTT
>NZ_AMYW01000081.1:0-612 GCF_000335775.1 Flavobacterium sp. WG21 | reverse complement strand
CCGGAACAGGAGGCTGTGCCAATGCAACTGTAACGAGAACGCTAACGGTAACCGCTGCACCAAATGCAGGGACTTTATCAGGAAATCAAACTATCTGCGTTGCTGGAACGACTACATTCACATCAAACGGAACTACAGGCGGAAGCTGGTCAAGCAGTGATACCGCAATTGCTACTGTTGATGCTTCAGGAGTAGTTACAGGAAAAGCAACCGGAACTGCAACGATCACCTACACCGTAACAGGAACAGGAGGTTGTGCTAATGCAACTTCAACGAGAACGGTAACGGTAACCGCTGCACCAAATGCTGGTACATTATCAGGAACTCAAACAATTTGTGTTGCTGGAACGACAACATTCACGTCAAACGGAACTACAGGTGGAAGCTGGTCAAGCAGTGCAACGGGAGTTGCTACAGTTGATGCTTCTGGCGTTGTTACCGGAGTTTCAGCCGGAACTGCAACGATCACCTACACCGTAACAGGAACAGGAGGTTGTGCTAATGCAACTTCAACGAGAACGGTAACGGTAACTGCTGCACCAAATGCTGGTACATTATCAGGGAATCAAACTATCTGTGTTGCGGGAACGACTACATTCACATCAAACGGAA
>NZ_AMYW01000080.1:0-701 GCF_000335775.1 Flavobacterium sp. WG21 | reverse complement strand
TACTCCAGCCAAATCGCCAACTTTGAAATTCTTTACGTGATCTCCCACTTTTGTTACCCTCCCCACAATCTCATGCCCTGGAACTATTGGATAAATCGTCCCGTGCCACTCGTTTCTGGCTGAATGCAAATCGGAATGACAAATTCCACAATATAAAATCTCTATTTCTACATCATGAGCTAATACTGCTCTGCGCTGAATGTCTAATGTCTGCAACGGTGCATCCGCAGCCTCTGTTCCAAAGGCTTTTATGTTTTTTACTTCCATGTTTTTATTGTTTTTTAGTTTTATTTGTTTCAGGTTTTATTTGTTTCAGGTTTTCTTTGTTTCAAGTTTCAGCTTACAAAAAATACAGGTATTCCCATTCAGAATTTTCTAATTATCTAATTAAACTTACTTCCCGTAACTGTAATATTCTTCATCGGTTACGCTATCGAGCCAAATTCCTGTTCCTTTATCAATTTCAGTGATAATAGCAATGTGTGAAAACGAACTGAACGGGGTCGCTCCATACCAGTGTTCTATTCCGGGCAGAATCGTAACTACTTCGTCTTTATGAAGCAGTCGGATGGCTTTTCCTTTTTCCTGAAAATAGCCAATCCCGTTCGTAGCAATAAACAATTGCAGTGTTGGGTTAACATGCCAATTACATCTTGAACCCGGTTCAAAAGAAACTTCTTTTATAACCGTATTATCAGGAT
>NZ_AMYW01000079.1:0-792 GCF_000335775.1 Flavobacterium sp. WG21 | reverse complement strand
TTGATTTTTAGTAATAAATCCAGATCTTCTTTGACCACATACTTAAAATAAAAGGCATATCCGAGTTCCTGAACCTCTGCCGGAGTGTGATCACATAAGAATAATGGATTTTCGGATACATACTCAAACCCTTTTTTTTCGTAATCAATAATATAAATACTACTGTAAGTTGTTCTGGCAAATGCTTTGACCAGTTCTAAATAATTTCCCAGTCTTCCTTTCTCATCTTCAGAGATCTTTTGAACGGTGTTGTTTGAGGAAAAAAAGTCGTTTTCAATTACCATATTTTAATAGTTTTTTAACAGGTTGTGAATATAGGAAAAATTGGAGATATGATGTTAAATTAATTTTATTTCTATACGAATTTAACTTCATTTCAATAAAAATGATATTTGGGTTTTTGGCCGTTTTTTTTCTTCTAAAGTTCATTTTTAAAAACTACACTTAAGGGTAGTTTTTGATTAAAATACTGTAAACTAGTATTTTGTGTAATATGAAGCGTAAATTGTGGTGATAGTTTTGGAGAAAACAAATACTATGAAACTCGCCAAAAACAACCACACAGCAATTAGTCAAAATGACATCTTTCGTATGTCCAAATTTGTAGTCACAGAAAACTTCAATCACCATTCTAATGAAGTTTTTCCGGGCCACTATCAAAAAGATATTGATGCCGTTTACAAAGAAGAAATGAACTTCCTTGAAAACTCCAAAATATTCGCATTCAAAAACGAATTGGGAGACTTTACCGGTACCATCAGAGTTCTAAAATGGGACTTCATTACTCCGCTT
>NZ_AMYW01000078.1:0-863 GCF_000335775.1 Flavobacterium sp. WG21 | reverse complement strand
AGGAGCCTATACTTATTCATGGGCACCATCTGGAGGATCTGCCGCTACGGCTTCAAACTTAGCAGCAGGAACGTATACTGTGACCATTAAAGATGCTAATCTGTGTACCATCACTAAAACTTTTACCATCACCGAGCCTGCAGCCGCTCTAACAGCTACTACTTCGCAAACCAACGTACTTTGTAAATCAGATGCAACGGGGTCTGCAACGGTAACGCCTACTGGAGGAACCGGAGCCTATACGTATTCCTGGGCACCATCTGGGGGATCAGCCGCAACCGCTTCTAACTTAGCTGCCGGAACGTATACCGTAACGATTAAAGATGCCAATCTTTGTACCATCACTAAAACGTTTACCATCACTGAACCTGCAGCTGCATTAACTGCTACCACTTCGCAAACCAATGCGTCTTGTAATTCAGGAGCAACAGGGTCTGCAACGGTAACAGTTTCGGGAGGAACCGGGGCATACACTTATTCCTGGGCACCATCTGGAGGATCTGCAGCAACGGCTTCTAACTTAGCTGCCGGAACATACACCGTAACCATAAAAGATGCAAATCTGTGTACGATTACTAAAACTTTTACCATCACGGAGCCAAGCACAATAACTGCAACTACTTCGCAAACTAACGTACTTTGTAAATCAGATGCAACAGGATCTGCAACGGTAACCCCTACCGGAGGAACCGGAGCCTATACGTATTCCTGGTCACCATCTGGGAGGATCAGCAGCAACGGCTACAAACTTAGCTGCCGGAACGTATACCGTGACCATAAAAGATGCTAATCTTTGTAGTATAACTAAAACTTTTACCATCACAGAACCTGCAGCTGCATTGACTGCTACCACTTCGCAAACC
>NZ_AMYW01000077.1:0-962 GCF_000335775.1 Flavobacterium sp. WG21 | reverse complement strand
ACCTGTATTTCTAACTGTAAAAGTATAGTCAATTCTATCGCCTGCGTTTACGATTCCATCTGCATTTGCATCTACGTAAGTTGCCTTTTTGCTTACCGTTACTTTTGGTGAAGACGTTAAAGGAACTACGGTACAGCTTGGACATGCAGCCGGATCTTTTGGTGGACAAGTCGAACAAATTGGACTTGGATCGGTTGACTTAGCTGTTACCGGTGATCCTGTTGGAGGAGTTCCTGTAACTGTAGCTACGTTGTCTACCTGACCGTTATTCATATCAGCCAGTGTAATGGTGTGAACGGCTGTAAAACTAGACGAGTCTGTTGCTCCGGGAGCTAAACTCGCTAAACTTCCGCTTACCACTGCATTAGCATCACTAATGGTTACCGGAGCCAGGGTTACGTTACCTGTGTTGGTAACTGTAAAAGTATAGTCGATTCTATCACCAACGTTTACAATACCATCGGCATTAGCGTCTACATAAACTCCTTTTTTGCTTACTGAAATACCAGCACATTCACTAGCGATCACAACGTTATCTGAAACTACTGAACTACAAGTTCCCAATGTAGCAGTTACCGTATAAGTTCCTGCCGGAGCGGTTACTGTAGCACCTGAAACAGTAACTCCTGTCGATGGATTTACTGAATACGTGTAAGCAGCATTATAATTTGAAATTGCAAAACTTCCTGTAGCCACTGAACAAGTAGGTTGTGTTACTGTTCCTGCGGTTGGTTTTACAGGGGTTGACGGTTGTGCGTTTATCACAACGTTATCTGAAACTACTGAACTACAAGTTCCTAATGTAGCTGTCACAGTATAAGTTCCTGCCGGAGCGGTTACTGTAGCGCCTGAAACCGTAACTCCTGTTGATGGATTTACTGAATATGCATAAGCAGCATTATAATTTGAAATTGCAAAACTTCCTGTAGCCACTGAACAAGTAGGTTGTGTTACTGTTCCTG
>NZ_AMYW01000076.1:0-1179 GCF_000335775.1 Flavobacterium sp. WG21 | reverse complement strand
ATCAAGCTTCCCAATCGGAATCACTACGGTAACGTGGACAGCTACTGATGCTGCAGGTAATACTCAGACTTGTACGCAAACCGTAACAGTAAACGATACACAGAAACCAACCATCACTTGTCCTGCGAATGTTACTGCTGTAGCCGATGCTAATTCATGCACTGCAACCGGCGTTGTTTTAGGCCACTCCAACTACAAGCGATAACTCGCTCAGGAACTGTAACGGTAACTAACGACGCACCATTAAGCTTCCCAATCGGAATCACTACGGTAACGTGGACAGCTACTGATGCTGCAGGTAATACTCAGACGTGTACGCAAACTGTAACAGTAAACGATACTCAAAAACCAACCATCACTTGTCCTTCAAATGTAACTGCTGTAGCCGATGCTAATTCATGTACCGCAACCGGAGTTGTTTTAGGCACTCCAACGACAAGCGATAACTGTTCAGGAACAGTAACGGTTACGAACAATGCACCATCAAGCTTCCCAATCGGAACCACTACGGTAACGTGGACAGCTACTGATGCTGCAGGAAATACTCAGACTTGTACGCAAACCGTAACAGTAAATGATACTCAAAAACCAACAATCACTTGTCCTGCGAATGTTACTGCTGTAGCCGATGCTAATTCATGTACAGCAACCGGAGTTGTTTTAGGCACTCCAGTGACTTCAGACAATTGTTCAGGAACAGTAACGGTAACTAACGACGCACCATCAAGCTTCCCAATCGGAACCACTACGGTAACGTGGACGGCTACTGATGCTGCCGGAAATACTCAGACGTGTACGCAGACGGTGAAAGTAATTGGACCAATCAAAGCTATTGAAGATCGTGTAACATCCTTTAATGGAGTTCTGGGTGGAATCGCAGTTCCAAGTGTTCTGGATAATGACTCTCTGAACTGTAAAAATGTAGTGGCTAATGAAGTTATAATTACTTCGACTACAACTTTACCTTCAAATTTAAGTTTTGATACTAATACAGGAGCCGTTACAGTTCAGCCAAATACGCCAACGGGAACTTACACTTTTGATTATCAAATTTGTGAGGTTGCAAATCCAACAGCAAACTGTGCAACAGCTACAGTTACTATTATTGTGCAAAATCCAATCGTAGCCAACGTTGACAACAGCTACCCAGTTCAAACACCAGGTACAACAACGGCAACC
>NZ_AMYW01000075.1:0-1191 GCF_000335775.1 Flavobacterium sp. WG21 | reverse complement strand
ACCTTTACAGTAACAGTTACGGTAAATCCTTTACCAGTATGTTTGATTGCCGGATCTGATGGTCCACTTTGTCCATCGTCAACAGCTAATAGTTATTCAGCACCTGCAGGTATGAGCAATTACACTTGGTCAATTTCAGGAAATGCTACTATTAGTGGTAATCTTTCGGGACAAACCGTTTTAGTAAATACTGGTGCTACTTGCAGTGCGCCATTTACGTTAACTGTAGTAATCAAAGATATCAATGGCTGTGAATCAACATGTACCAAAGTAATTAATGATCAAGATATCACTGCGCCAACATGGACAACTGCGCCAGCCGCATTGGATGTGACTTTGCAATGTAGCGATACTGCAGGTTTGACAACTGCTCAAGCCAATGCTCCAATAGCTACTGACAATTGTGGAGGAACTGTGACTTATACCAAAGTTTCTGGAGCTTTCGTTGCCGGAAACTGCATAAACTCCGGAACTTATACCAATACCTGGACCGCCACAGATGTTTGTACCAATGTATCGACTGTATTTACTCAAACCATTACAATTCAAGACACTACAGCGCCAACATGGACTACGGCTCTAGCCGCATTGGATGTGACTTTACAATGTAGCGATACTGCAGGTTTGACAACTGCGCAGGCCAATGCTCCAATAGCTACTGATAATTGTGGAGGAACGGTGACTTATACCAAAGTTTCTGGGGCTTTCGTGGCTGGAAACTGCATAAACTCTGGAACTTATACCAATACCTGGACGGCTACAGATGTTTGTACCAATGTATCGACTGTGTTTACTCAAACCATTACAATTCAAGACACTACCGCACCAACATGGACAACTGCGCCAGCCGCATTGGATGTGACTTTGCAATGTAGTGATACTGCTGATTTGACAACCGCTCAGGCCAATGCACCGGTAGCTACTGATAATTGTGGAGGAACGGTGAGTTATACTAAAGTTTCAGGTGCTTTCGTAGCCGGAAACTGTATAAACTCCGGAACGTATACCAATACCTGGACCGCTACAGATGTTTGTACCAATGTATCGACTGTATTTACTCAAACCATTACAATTCAGGACACTACAGCGCCAACATGGACTACGGCTCCAGCCGCATTGGATGTGACTTTGCAATGTAGCGATACTGCAGGTTTGACAACTGCGCAGGCCAATGCTCCAATAGCTACTGAT
>NZ_AMYW01000074.1:0-1205 GCF_000335775.1 Flavobacterium sp. WG21 | reverse complement strand
CCAATGCACCAATAGCTACTGACAATTGTGGAGGAACGGTGACTTATACTAAAGTTTCAGGGGCTTTTGTAGCCGGAAACTGCATAAACTCCGGAACTTATACCAATACATGGACGGCTACAGATGTTTGTACCAATGTATCAACTGTATTTACTCAAACCATTACAATTCAAGATACTACCGCTCCAACATGGACAACTGCGCCAGCCGCATTGGATGTGACTTTGCAATGTAGTGATACTGCAGGTTTGACAACTGCTCAGGCCAATGCACCGGTAGCTACTGACAATTGTGGAGGAACAGTTACCTATACCAAAGTAAGCGGTCAATTTCAAGGAGGGAATTGTGGAAGTACAGGAACTTATACCAATACCTGGACTGCAAATGACGTTTGTAACAACACCTCAACAGTCTTTACTCAGGTAATTACTGTTCAGGATACTGCTATTCCAACCTGGATTACACAAGCAGGAACATTAGATACTACATTACAATGTAGTGATGCTGCTGGATTAACAGCTTCGCAAAATCAGGCACCTACTGCTACCGCAAATTGTTCAACCGTCACTTACACCAAAACGAGTGGTCAGTTTGTGGCTTCGGCATCTTGTAGCAATGCCGGTACCTATACTAATACTTGGGTTGCCGTAGATAATTGTGGTAATACTTCCGGTACTTTTACACAAGTAATCACTATCGAAGATACTACCGCGCCAACATGGACTACAGCGCCAGCAGCATTGGATGTGACTTTGCAATGTAGTGATACTGCCGGTTTGACAACTGCTCAAGCCAATGCTCCAATAGCTACTGATAATTGTGGAGGAACGGTGACTTATACCAAAGTTTCAGGTGCTTTCGTGGCCGGAAACTGCGTGAACTCCGGAACTTATACCAATACCTGGACCGCTACAGATGTTTGTACCAATGTATCAATTGTATTTACTCAAACCATTACAATTCAAGACACTACCGCACCAACATGGACTACAGCTCCAGCCGCATTGGATGTGACTTTGCAATGTAGCGATACTGCCGGTTTAACAACTGCGCAAGCCAATGCACCGGTAGCTACCGATAATTGTGGAGGAACGGTGACTTATACCAAAGTTTCAGGGGCTTTCGTTGCAGGAAACTGCATAAACTCCGGAACGTATACCAATACCTGGACGGCTACAGATGTTTGTACCAATGTATCGACTGTA
>NZ_AMYW01000073.1:0-1224 GCF_000335775.1 Flavobacterium sp. WG21 | reverse complement strand
TTATTTTCAGCTTTGAAAGGTTTTTCTTCAATTATCTGTAATTATCGTAATTTTATCCTTCAATGCTATTCCCTTTTTACACCATTCTCAATATATTTTGTCATTTATTACCAAATCTCAACCCATACACCATCTCAATTCCATCTCAATTCCATCTCATTTGACAACTTTTCCAACCAAACAACAACCAAAACGCATATTCAAAATAAATACAGCAGATTTCACAAACACCCAAACCATCTCTTTACAAAATAACTAACCACAATAAAAAATCAACGAAAAAACTCAAGAAAGCAGCAAACCATTATTCTTTTAGATTTACAAGACATTCATACCAAACACTTCTACTTATCAACTTTTAAAATCAACATGACTCAAATAGTCAGAGACGACTCTTAGCTTACTCAAACAACAAAAAAATAACAAATACCAAAAACAGCTTACAGAGATCAAAACTTAAAGACAAATCAAATTTTAGCAATTAAAAAATTCCTTTCTTTTTTCCAAGAACAAACATAAAACTCTAAAATTTCAATCAAGAATAACTATTTATCTAACAAAACACGAAAACAGAACAAATGCTTTCCCCGAGACCCCCCCTCTTCTTAGAAACTCTGAGCAATAATCTTCACCATCCCCTAAGCTTATCGTTTCTCTATCACTAAGACTCTTTCAAGACAAATTACTATTTAATTAATCAACTACAAAAGCTAGCAATTGCATATTAAACCAGGAGACAGGAAATAAACATCTCAAAGACATTAATTATACCCAATCTACAAACTCTTTGAATTACACATTTTATACACAACCTCTTATTCTTTTTTTTAACTCACAATTACAACGTTCCCCTTTGGGTCGGGCTGTCCGCCAAATCTTTTGCGATAGAAGTTTCAGGGAATTTTTAAATGAATGGTCATCGCAAAAGGATATCGCTTCCATCCCTAACGCAGTCTGTGATAAAAAGAATATTCGAAGAAAAAAGGACTAAAGTTTTTAACCGCAAAGTCCGCAAAGGTTTACGCAAAGCACACAAGGAAAAAGGGCTGAAAGCCCGAAAAGCAGAGAGCATGGTGCGAAGCACTATGAACCAAAATAAACAGTAAACATCGCCCTGAAAAGGCAAAAGCCATCTACAGCCAATAAAAAATCCGTCTTAATCCGCGTTTTCGCCTAGCAAATCTGTATCATCCGCGTTCTATTTTTTAACCGCAAAGATTTACA
>NZ_AMYW01000072.1:0-1238 GCF_000335775.1 Flavobacterium sp. WG21 | reverse complement strand
GGGACACCAACTTTAGTTACAGCAGGAACACAAAACTTCTGTTTGGTCAATGCGCCGACTTTTGCGAGTGTTCAGTTTAATGAAGCCAATATCGTTTGGTACACAGCGTTGACTGGAGGAACAGTGATTCCTTCGACTACAGCTTTAACCAGCGGTACTTATTATGCGGTAATCAAAGATCCGGTAACCAATTGTGAGAGTGCGGTAAGATTAGCGGTAGTGATCAGTGTTACCGATCCGGGAACACCAACTTTAGTTACAGCAGGAACACAAAACTTCTGTTTGGTAAACGCACCGACTTTTGCCAGTGTTCAGTTTAATGAAGCCAATATTGTATGGTATACGGCGTTGACTGGAGGAACAGTGATTCCTTCTACAACAGCTTTAACCAGCGGTACCTATTATGCCGTAATCAAAGATCCGGTAACCAATTGTGAGAGTGCTGTTAGATTAGCGGTAACGATTAGTGTGACTGATCCGGGAACTCCTGTGATTACAGAAACTACACAGAATTTCTGTTTGGTGAATGCACCAACTTTTGCATCAATCAATGTAAGTCCTGCCGTTGCAGCAAATATTGTTTGGTACACAGCGCTTACCGGAGGAACTTTAATTCCATCGACTACAGCTTTGACTACCGGAGTTTATTATGCTGCAATTAAAGATCCTGTAACTCTTTGTGAAAGTGCTGTTCGATTAGCGATAACCATTAGCGTAACCGATCCTGGTACTCCTGTGATTACGGAAACTACACAGAATTTCTGTTTGGTGAATGCGCCAACTTTTGCATCGATTGATGTAAGTCCTGCAGTTGCTGCTAATATTGTTTGGTACACAGCGCTTACCGGAGGAACTTTAATTCCATCGACTACAGCTTTAACTACCGGAGTTTATTATGCTGCCATCAAAGATCCAATCACGAACTGTGAGAGTAATGTGAGATTGGCAATTACAATAAGCGTAACTGATCCGGGTACCCCGACTTTAGTTACAGCAGGAACACAAAACTTCTGTTTGGTAAATGCTCCAACTTTTGCAAGCGTTCAATTTAATCAGGCCAATATTGTTTGGTATACGGCGTTGACTGGAGGAACCGTTATTCCTTCTACTACAGCTTTAACCAGTGGTACTTATTATGCTGTAATCAAAGATCCAATCACGAACTGTGAAAGTGCAGTAAGATTGGCTGTAGTAATCAGCGTTACTGATCCGGGAACACCAACTTTAGTTACAGCGGG
>NZ_AMYW01000071.1:0-1311 GCF_000335775.1 Flavobacterium sp. WG21 | reverse complement strand
GAGAAAAATCCGAGAATAAGCAGGAATATGGAGGAGGAGCTTATGGAGGCAGTCTAAAATCAGGATCGAAAGGTAATAGTCCAAAGGGATATGTGAAGTCTCCGGGAGGTGGTGGAAGTGGAAGTTCTACGACTTCAGAAAATGCACAAAATATAGTAAAACAGATAAAGACTAATTTGCCCGTATGTATTGATAACATTGTCAATGATATAAAAAAATTACAAAAGGGTAAGTTTTCTCAGGTAATTGCAAAATTTTCAGGAGTAAATCCTACACCTACTAATTACAATTGGCTCATAATTAAGGGCAATTTATCAGCAGATAGCCCTGGAAGTACAAGTAAAGTAGTATTAGATGGTAAAGTAACTACAACTTTAAATGAAAGTGATCTTTCAGTTTCGACAGATCTTTCAATCGCAAAAACTTTACTTCATGAGTGTTTTCATGCGTATTTGGTTAGTGTTTACAGATACAGAGATATAGATAAGAGCTATGTTAACTTGGTAGAGACATATTTTAATCAATTCAATAAAGATTTAAATGATGCTCAGCATAATATTTTTGCCGATACTAATATTGTACAGGAAATATCTGTTGCCTTGCAAGAGTATGGCAATTTGAAAGGATATAATCTACCCAAATTGTTTTACGATGATATGGCATGGGGTGGTTTAGCAGAAACAAAGGCCTTTAAAAATCTTCCTCAAGCTGACCAAGAGAGAATATTGGATAGAATTTATTCAGAGTACAAAAATTCAGGAAATAATAGCTTTAATCCGAGAGGGAAAAAAGCTTGCCAATAAAAACCTACTAATTAGAAAATATGAAAGCGCATTTAATTTTTTTGTTTTTCTCTTTATTAGCTAATGTTGCTATTGGTCAAACAATCAGCAAAGTTGATAACGAAGATTATGAGGTAATAAACCAAATAACAAATAGTTTAATAGAGGGTAGAAAACAGTTATATGTAAAGGATAAAGATACCACTATTGCTCTGTATAAAGAGAGTCTAATATTTCATGATCAGAAAACATTTTTTACTAAAGAAACTTTTGAAGAGTACTTTTATACGCCAATAGATTCTGTAAAAATAAAAAAGCTAATTAAATCAATGAACTTTGAATATTTAGCCAATCAAAAGAGAGAAGAAGTAAATTGGAATTTAAGTAAATTCAAATATCCTTTTATAAAATATAGTGAATCGACACCTTATGAAACTATTAGGTTTAGTGTCTCGCCTCCAATCTATTCCAAAGACAAAAAAGTGGTTTTTATTTTTTTTAGTAACCCCTGCAATTATGACGGATGTGG
>NZ_AMYW01000069.1:0-2033 GCF_000335775.1 Flavobacterium sp. WG21 | reverse complement strand
AATTCAAGATACTACCGCTCCAACATGGACTACGGCTCCAGCCGCATTGGATGTGACTTTAGAATGTAGCGATACTGCAGGTTTGACAACTGCTCAGACTAATGCTCCAATAGCTACTGATAATTGTGGAGGAACAGTGAGTTACACCAAAGTTTCAGGGGCTTTCGTTGCAGGAAACTGCGTGAACTCCGGAACTTATACCAATACCTGGACCGCTACGGATGTTTGTACCAATGTATCGACTGTGTTTACTCAAACCATTACAATTCAAGACACTACAGCGCCAACATGGACAACTGCTCCAGCCGCATTGGATGTGACTTTGCAATGTAGTGATACTGCAGGTTTGACAACTGCTCAGGCTAATGCACCGGTAGCTACTGACAATTGTGGAGGAACAGTTACCTATACCAAAGTAAGCGGTCAATTTCAAGGAGGAAATTGTGGAAGTACAGGAACTTATACCAATACCTGGACTGCAAATGATGTTTGTAACAACACCTCAACAGTCTTTACTCAGGTAATTACTGTTCAGGATACTGCTATTCCAACCTGGATTACACAAGCAGGAACATTAGATACTACATTACAATGTAGTGATGCTGCTGGATTAACAGCTTCGCAAAATCAGGCACCTACTGCTACCGCAAATTGTTCAACCGTCACTTACACCAAAACGAGCGGTCAGTTTGTAGCTTCAGGGTCTTGCAGCAATGCCGGTACTTATACTAATACTTGGGTTGCCGTAGATAATTGTGGTAATACTTCCGGTACTTTTACACAAATAATCACTATCGAAGATACTACCGCGCCAACATGGACAACTGCGCCAACCGCATTAGATGTGACTTTGGAATGTAGCGATACTGCAGGTTTGACAACTGCACAGGCCAATGCTCCAATAGCTACTGATAATTGTGGAGGAACGGTGAGTTACACCAAAGTTTCAGGTGCTTTCGTTGCAGGAAACTGCATAAACTCCGGAACTTATACCAATACCTGGACCGCTACGGATGTTTGTACCAATGTATCGACTGTGTTTACTCAAACCATTACAATTCAAGACACTACAGCGCCAACATGGACTACAGCTCCAGCCGCATTGGATGTGACTTTGCAATGCAGTGATACCGCCGGTTTGACAACTGCACAAACCAATGCTCCAATAGCTACTGATAATTGTGGAGGAACGGTGACTTATACCAAAACATCAGGTGCTTTCGTTGCAGGAAACTGCATAAACTCCGGAACTTATACCAATACCTGGACCGCTACGGATGTTTGTACCAATGTATCGACTGTGTTTACTCAAACCATTACAATTCAAGACACTACCGCGCCAACATGGACAACGGCTCCAGCTGCATTGGATGTAACTTTGCAATGTAGTGATACTGCCGGTTTGACAACTGCTCAGGTTAATGCACCGGTAGCTACTGACAATTGTGGAGGAACAGTTACCTATACCAAAGTAAGCGGTCAATTTCAAGGAGGAAATTGTGGAAGTACAGGAACTTACACCAATACCTGGACTGCAAATGACGTTTGTAACAACACCTCAACAGTCTTTACCCAGATAATTACTGTTCAGGATACTGCTATTCCAACCTGGATTACACAAGCAGGAACATTAGATACTACATTACAATGTAGTGATGCTGCTGGATTAACAGCTGCGCAAAATCAGGCACCTACTGCTACCGCAAATTGTTCAACCGTCACTTACACCAAAACGAGCGGGCAGTTTGTAGCTTCAGGGTCTTGCAGCAATGCCGGTACTTATACTAATACTTGGGTTGCCGTAGATAATTGTGGTAATACTTCCGGTACTTTTACACAAGTAATCACTATTGAAGATACCACCAAACCAACCTGGACTACTCTAACGGGAAGCTTAGATATTACAATCCAATGTAGCGATGCGGCAGGTCTAATTGCTGCGCAAGCCAGTGCACCTGTAGCTACCGATAATTGTGATAACGATGTGACCAATATCGTTAAAACCAGTGGTCAGTTTGTAGCTTCTCAGTCTT
>NZ_AMYW01000068.1:0-2441 GCF_000335775.1 Flavobacterium sp. WG21 | reverse complement strand
GAAGGTGTCAGAAGTATTTCCACAATCGTCTTTCACGGTCCAGGTATTGGTATACGTTCCTGCATTAGCACAACCTTGAGAGGCCACAAATGCACCGCTTACTTTTACGATATTCGAAACATTGGTATCACAAGCATCTGTAGCGGTTGGAAATAAAGCCTGTGCGGCAGTTAAAGCTGCTGTATCGCTACATTCTATTGTTTTGTTTAAAGAAGCAGTTTGTGTAGACCATGTTGGTTTTGAAGTATCCTGAATAGTAATTACCTGAGTAAAAGTATCAGAAGTATTTCCACAATCGTCTTTCACGGTCCAGGTATTGGTATACGTTCCTGCATTAGCACAACCTTGAGAGGCTACAAAAGCACCGCTTACTTTTACAATGTTTGAAACATCCGTATCACAAGCGTCTGTAGCTGTTGGGAATAAAGCCTGTGCGGTAGTTAAAGCTGCTGTGTCGCTACATTCTATTGTTTTGTTTAAAGAGGCAGCTGCAGTAGACCAGGTAGGAGCAGAAATATCTTGTACAATGATCACCTGACTAACAGGAAGAGAGATATTTCCACAGGCATCAACAGCAGTCCAGGTTCTGGTTTGCGTATAGGAACCTGCACATCCACCAGGTGTAATAACATCTTTGTAAGTTAAGGATGAAATTACTCCATTATTATCTGTTGCAGTGGCAGTAGCAAATACTGGTGTCGCAGGACAATTAATAGTAGAAGTTTGTGGCAGTGGGTCAATTATTGGTTTAATAGAATCGCCGTCGATAATAGTAACTGATTTAGATATGGTACAAGAGTTTGCATCTGTAACCGTTACAGTATAAGTTCCGGCAGTAAGAGCACTTGCCGTAGCTGCTGTTCCACCAGAAGGAGACCATAGATAAGTATATCCTGGAGTTCCACCGGAAACATTTACAGTTGCTGATCCTGTATTATCACCTCCACAACCTACATTCATTTGTGAAGTGGTAGCGGTTAGAACTGTTGGTTCAGTGATCGTAAAAGTTTTAGTGATGGAACAAAGATTTGCATCTTTTATGGTCACGGTGTATGTTCCGGCAGCTAAATTAGAAGCCGTTGCTGCAGATCCTCCAGATGGAGCCCAAGAGTAAGTATAGGCTCCGGTTCCTCCGGCAGGAGTTACCGTTGCAGAACCATTTGTTCCGGCATTACAAGACACATTCGTTTGTGAAGTTGTAGCAGTCAATGCAGCTGCAGGTTCGGTGATGGTTACAGTTTTAGTAATCGTACAAAGATTAGCATCTTTAATCGTCACAGTGTAAGTTCCGGCTGCTAAATTAGAAGCTGTTGCTGCAGATCCCCCTGATGGTGCCCAGGAATAGGTATAAGCTCCGGTTCCTCCTGTAGGTGTTACTGTTGCAGAACCTGTTGTATTTGATTTACAAAGTACGTTGGTTTGTGAAGTGGTTGCAGTTATAGCGGTTGGTTCTGTGATGGTAAAAGTTTTAGTAATCGTACAAAGATTTGCATCTTTGATTGTTACCGTATATGTTCCGGCAGCTAAATTAGAAGCTGTTGCTGAAGATCCTCCAGATGGTGCCCAAGAGTAAGTGTAGGCTCCGGTTCCTCCTGAAACTGTTACCGTTGCGGAACCTGTTGTTCCTGCATTACAAGCGACATTGGTTTGTGAAGTAGTAGCGGTTAGAGGCGCTGAAGGTTCGGTAATGGTTACGGTTTTAGTGATGGAACAAAGATTAGCATCTTTTATGGTCACAGTATACGTTCCGGCTGTTAAGTTAGAAGCCGTTGCTGCTGATCCTCCAGATGGTGACCAGGAATACGTATAGGCTCCCGTTCCTCCTGTAGGTGTAACTGTTGCAGACCCCGTTGCATCTGATTTACAAAGTACGTTGGTTTGCGAAGTAGTAGCAGTTATAGTGCTTGGCTCTGTGATGGTAAAAGTTTTAGTAATCGTACAAAGATTAGCATCTTTTATGGTTACGGTGTATGTTCCGGCTGCTAAGTTAGAAGCTGTAGCGGCAGATCCTCCAGATGGTGACCAGGAATAAGTGTAGGCTCCTGTTCCTCCCGAAACTGTTACCGTTGCAGATCCTGTTGCTCCTGAATTACAAGACGCATTGGTTTGTGAAGTAGTGGCAGTTAAAGCAGCTGCAGGTTCGGTAATGGTTACTGTTTTAGTAATTGTACACAGATTCGCATCTTTAATCGTCACGGTATACGTTCCGGCTGCTAAGTTAGAAGCGGTTGCGGCAGACCCCCCAGATGGTGCCCAGGAATACGTATAGGCTCCGGTTCCTCCTGTAGGGGTTACCGTTGCAGATCCCGTTGTATCTGATTTACAAAGTACGTTAGTTTGCGAAGTAGTAGCCGTTAGAGCAGCTGCAGGTTCAGTGATAGTAAAAGTTTTAGTGATGGTACAAAGATTAGCATCTTTAATGGTCACGGTATATGTTCCGG
>NZ_AMYW01000067.1:0-2817 GCF_000335775.1 Flavobacterium sp. WG21 | reverse complement strand
AAACTTGCCACTGTAGCATTCGCAGATTTACAGAATTCCTGTGAACTGTTAGCTGTGGTTGGTGTTTGAGGATCGCTGATTGTCACCGTTACTGCCAAACGTGTTGGGCTCTCACAAGTACCCACTTTTAAAGATCCGTAATAGGTTACTCCATTAATTAATGCCGTTGTTGAAACAATTTTGTTTCCAGCAGTAGCCGCATCGTACCAAGTAACTCCGCTCTCATTGGTTGCCAAACTTGCCACGGTAGCATTGGCAGATTTACAGAATTCCTGATTTACAGCTCCTATTGGTGTCTGAGGATCACTGATCGTTACTGTTACCGCCAATCTTGTTGGACTCTCGCAAGTACCTACTTTTAGTGAACCATAATATACTGTTCCGTTAGTTAATATGGTTGTAGAAATCATTTTATTTCCTGCGGTAGCCGAATCGTACCAAGTAACTCCTGTTTCATTGGTTACCAAACTTGCCACGGTAGCATTACTGTTTTTACAAAATTCCTGTGCTGCATTCCCTGTTGGTGTTTTTGGATCGCTGATCGTTACCATTACAGCCAAACGTGTTGGGCTCTCACAAGTACCTACTTTTAGCGAACCGTAATATGTCCTTCCGTTTACCAAAGCTGTTGTTGAACTCACTACATTTCCCGCAGTAGCCGCATCGTACCAAGTAACTCCGCTCTCATTGGTTGCCAAACTTGCCACGGTAGCATTACTGTTTTTACAAAATTCCTGTGCTGCATTCCCTGTTGGTGTCTTTGGATCGCTGATCGTTACCATTACAGCCAAACGTGTTGGGCTCTCACAAGTACCTGCTTTTAAAGATCCGTAATATGTTCTTCCGTTTACCAAAGCTGTCGTTGGTGTTACTACATTACCTGCAGTAGCCGAATCGTACCAAGTCACTCCTGTTTCATTCGTTACCAGACTTGCCACAGTAGCATTCGCAGATTTACAGAATTCCTGTGTTGCATTACCTGTTGGAGTTTGCGGATCGCTGATCGTTACTGTTACTGCCAATCGAGTTGGGCTCTCACAATTACCTACTTTTAGCGAACCGTAATATGTCCTTCCGTTTACCAAAGCTGTTGTTGAACTCACTACATTTCCCGCAATAGCCGCATCGTACCAAGTAACTCCTGTTTCATTAGTAACCAGACTCGCCACAGTAGCATTGGCAGATTTACAGAATTCCTGTGAACTGTTAGCTGTGGTTGGTGTTTGAGGATCGCTGATTGTCACCGTTACTGTCAATCTTGTTGGACTCTCGCAAGTACCTACTTTTAGTGAACCATAATATACTGTTCCGTTAGTTAATATGGTTGTAGAAGCCAATTTATTGCCTGCAGTAACCGCATCGTACCAAGTCACTCCTGTTTCATTCGTTACCAGACTTGCCACAGTAGCATTCGCAGATTTACAGAATTCCTGTGTTGCATTACCTGTTGGAGTTTGCGGATCGCTGATCGTTACTGTTACTGCCAATCGAGTTGGGCTCTCACAATTACCTACTTTTAGCGAGCCGTAATATGTCCTTCCGTTTACCAAAGCTGTTGTTGAACTCACTACATTTCCCGCAATAGCCGCATCGTACCAAGTAACTCCTGTTTCATTAGTAACCAGACTCGCCACAGTAGCATTTGCAGATTTACAGAATTCCTGTGTTGCATTACCTGTTGGAGTTTGCGGATCACTAATCGCTACTGTTACCGCCAGTCTTGTTGGGCTCTCGCAAGTGCCTACTTTTAAAGATCCATAATATGTTGTTCCGCTTGTTAAGGCAGTTGTCGAAGTCAATTTATTCCCTGCTGTTGCCGCATCGTACCAAGTAACTCCGCTCTCATTGGTTGCCAAACTTGCCACGGTAGCATTGGCAGATTTACAGAATTCCTGTGCTGCATTACCTGTTGGAGTTTGCGGATCGCTGATCATCGCTGTTACAGCTAAACGTATTGGGTTTTCGCATGAAGAAATGCCAAAAGGATATACTTCTTTCAAGCCTGCATAGTAAACCTTTTCATTAATCAAAGGAGTATTAAAGGGGATTACGTTACCTCCAGTTGCTGAATCATACCAAATTGCTTCTGCCTTACCGTTATGATTAACAGGCGTTACCACAGATAAATTAGCCACAGTAGAACTGCTATTTTTACAAAAATACTGTATTTTATCACCTCTCGGAAGTTCAGGGCTATAAATCCATACTTGCACTTGTATTCGAACTGGGCTCTCACAGACCCCTACCTTTAAAGATCCATAATAGATTTGATTATTCTCTAAAGCTGTTGTTGAGCTCACTACATTACCTGCCGTTGCAGCATCGTACCAAGTCACGCCTGTTTCATTAGTTACTAAACTCGCCACAGTAGCATTCTCAGATTTGCAAAAAAATTGCCCCTGATTTCCTACTGGTTTCCTCGGATCGCTAATGGTTATTGTTACCGCCAATCTTGTTGGGCTCTCACAAGTACCTACTTTTAGTGAACCGTAATATGTTGTTCCGTTAGTTAATATGGTTGTAGAAGCCAATTTATTTCCTGCGGTAGCGGCATCGTACCAAGTCACTCCTGTTTCATTGGTTGCCAGACTCGCAATTGTAGCATTCGAAGATTTACAGAATTCCTGTGCTGCATTCCCTGTTGGTGTCTTTGGATCGCTGATCGTTACCATTACAGCCAAACGTGTTGGGCTCTCGCAAGTACCTGCTTTTAAAGATCCATAATAGGTTCTTCCGTTTACCAAAGCCGTCGTTGGTATTACTACATTACCTGCAGTAGCCGCATCGTACCAGATAACACCCGTTTCATTGGTTATC
>NZ_AMYW01000066.1:0-2922 GCF_000335775.1 Flavobacterium sp. WG21 | reverse complement strand
AAAAGACAAAAAAAACGGTCTTGTTTTAAGAAACAAGATTGGTACAATAAGCAAAATAAGGGCGTATGGGGGATGCCTAGGCTCTCAGAGGCGAAGAAGGACGTGATAAGCTGCGAAAAGCTACGGGGACGAGCACACATCGATTGATCCGTAGATATCCGAATGGGGCAACCCACTATGTTGAAGACATAGTACACCGATAGGTGGGCAAACCCGCTGAACTGAAACATCTAAGTAGGCGGAGGAGAAGAAAACAAAAGTGATTCCGTAAGTAGTGGCGAGCGAACGCGGATTAGCCCAAACCAATGATGTTACGGCATTGTTGGGGTTGTAGGACCACGACATTTTATGTACAAGGAACCGGAATCGACTGGAAAGTCGAGCCATAGAGAGTGATAGCCTCGTATGGGTAACAAGTATAATAGATAGTGGTATCCTGAGTAGGGCGGGGCACGTGAAACCCTGTCTGAATTTGGCGGGACCATCCGCTAAGGCTAAATACTCCTGAGAGACCGATAGTGAACCAGTACCGTGAGGGAAAGGTGAAAAGAACCGTGAATAACGGAGTGAAATAGATCCTGAAACCATACGCTTACAAGCGGTCGGAGCCCTTTTGTGGGGTGACGGCGTGCCTTTTGCATAATGAGCCTACGAGTTAACGTTGCTGGCAAGGTTAAGTGATTAAGTCACGGATCCGTAGCGAAAGCGAGTCTGAATAGGGCGCTTTAGTCAGTAGTGTTAGACGCGAAACCGTGTGATCTACCCATGGGCAGGATGAAGCGCTGGTAACACAGTGTGGAGGTCCGAACCGGTTGACGTTGAAAAGTCTTCGGATGACCTGTGGGTAGGGGTGAAAGGCCAATCAAACTCGGAAATAGCTCGTACTCCCCGAAATGCATTTAGGTGCAGCGTTATTTTAGTTATATAGAGGTAGAGCTACTGATTGGATGCGGGGGCTTCACCGCCTACCAATTCCTGACAAACTCCGAATGCTATATAATGATTGATAACAGTGAGGGCTTGGGTGCTAAGGTCCAAGTCCGAGAGGGAAAGAACCCAGACCATCAGCTAAGGTCCCCAAATATATGCTAAGTTGAAAGAACGAGGTTTGTCTGCCCAGACAGCTAGGATGTTGGCTTGGAAGCAGCCATTCATTTAAAGAGTGCGTAACAGCTCACTAGTCGAGCGGACGAGCATGGATAATAATCGGGCATAAGCATATTACCGAAGCTATGGATTTACAAGCAATTGTAAGTGGTAGGGGAGCATTCTAACAGGGTTGAAGGTGTATCGTAAGGTATGCTGGACTGGTTAGAAAAGAAAATGTAGGCATAAGTAACGATAATGCGGGCGAGAAACCCGCACACCGAAAAACTAAGGTTTCCACAGCTATGCTAATCAGCTGTGGGTTAGTCTGGTCCTAAGGCGAACCCGAAAGGGACAGTCGATGGCCAACGGGTTAATATTCCCGTACTACTAATTACTGTGATGGGGTGACGGAGTGATGAAAGCGCCGCGAACTGACGGAATAGTTCGTTGAAGTACCTAGCTATATTCTCTATAGGCAAATCCGTAGAGAATGGTGAAATACGATAGTACTCGGAGTCTTCGGACAAAGAGATAGTGCGCCTAAGGGCTTCCAAGAAAAACCTCTAAACTTCAGGTAATTAGTACCAGTACCGTAAACCGACACAGGTAGTTGAGGAGAGAATCCTAAGGTGCTCGAGAGATTCATGGCTAAGGAATTAGGCAAAATAGACCTGTAACTTCGGGAGAAAGGTCGCCAGCGCAAGCTGGCCGCAGTGAAGAGGTCCAGGCGACTGTTTATCAAAAACACAGGGCTCTGCAAAATCGTAAGATGAAGTATAGGGCCTGACACCTGCCCGGTGCTGGAAGGTTAAGAGGAGATGTTATCTTCGGAGAAGCATTGAATTGAAGCCCCAGTAAACGGCGGCCGTAACTATAACGGTCCTAAGGTAGCGAAATTCCTTGTCGGGTAAGTTCCGACCTGCACGAATGGTGTAACGATCTGGACACTGTCTCAGCCATGAGCTCGGTGAAATTGTAGTAACGGTGAAGATGCCGTTTACCCGCAGTGGGACGAAAAGACCCTGTGCACCTTTACTATAGCTTAGTATTGACCTTGGATAAATGATGTGTAGGATAGGTTGGAGACTGTGAAGTGGCGTCGCCAGGCGTTGTGGAGTCATTGTTGAAATACAACCCTTTGTTTATCTGAGGCCTAACTCTTCGATGAAGAGGACAGTGCTTGGTGGGTAGTTTGACTGGGGTGGTCGCCTCCAAAAGAGTAACGGAGGCTTCTAAAGGTTCCCTCAGTACGCTTGGTAACCGTGCGTAGAGTGCAATGGCATAAGGGAGCTTGACTGAGAGACATACAGGTCGATCAGGTACGAAAGTAGAGCATAGTGATCCGGTGGTTCCGCATGGAAGGGCCATCGCTCAAAGGATAAAAGGTACGCCGGGGATAACAGGCTGATCTCCCCCAAGAGCTCATATCGACGGGGGGGTTTGGCACCTCGATGTCGGCTCGTCACATCCTGGGGCTGGAGAAGGTCCCAAGGGTTGGGCTGTTCGCCCATTAAAGTGGCACGCGAGCTGGGTTCAGAACGTCGTGAGACAGTTCGGTCTCTATCTACTGTGGGCGTTAGAAATTTGAGTGGATCTGATTCTAGTACGAGAGGACCGAATTGGACAAACCTCTAGTGTATCTGTTGTCCCGCCAGGGGCACCGCAGAGTAGCTACGTTTGGAAGGGATAAGCGCTGAAAGCATATAAGCGCGAAACCCACCACAAGATGAGATTTCTTTTAAGGATCGTGGAAGATGACCACGTTGATAGGCTATAGATGTAAAGGCAGTAATGTCATAGTCGAGTAGTACTAATAATCCGTAAGCTTATGTA
>NZ_AMYW01000065.1:0-3060 GCF_000335775.1 Flavobacterium sp. WG21 | reverse complement strand
CCCGAATATATGTTACCGAGCTTTTATGTGTTTTTAGACAAATTCCCACTGACACCCAACGGTAAGATCGACAAAAAAGCATTACCATCGGTAAACACAGAAGATGTCATCCAACAAGAATATGTGGCTCCGACCAATGAAATCGAAAAAAAACTGGTAGAAATATGGCAAGACATTCTAAAACTAGAGAAAATTGGCATTACGGATAATTTCTTTGAATTGGGAGGAAACAGTTTAAAAGCTACCGTTTTAATCAACAAAATAAACAGAGCTTTTGATACAAGACTTTCAATTCAGGATTTATATAAAACTCAAGATATCACAGGAGTTTCCAGGAAATTAAAATTTATTCTGTTTCAAAATGAATTAGCTGTAGAAACAGCTGATGACCTGGATGAGATATTGATATAATTTATAGTGTTTACTATTTTTTACCCCAACGGTTTACTATAAAATCTAATCGCGAGTTTCATTTTATAGCTTAAGCATGGCTGTATTTTAATAGCCATGCTTTTTTTTGCAACATCTAATATGCTCGATTTATGAGTATAATTCACTGTATTACTATATACGTTTTAAGGACGTAGACCTTTTCCAGAAAAAAGAGTGTTTCTATTTTTTAAAATTAATTATGCTCAGCAGGTAGGTGCATTTGGCTTCCAACTATTGAGATAGATAGTGGTATGTTTTAAAAAAATCATATAAGCATTCCAACCTACTTTAAAAATCATATCATGATAAAGAATTTAATACAAACGTTACAATCCTTAAATATCAGACTTCGGATAGAAAATGGAGATCTGAAAATTAATGCTCCGAAAGGTGCTTTGACTCCTGAAATTATTGCAAGTATTAAAGCCTGCAAAAATGAGTTGATCAAACTACTTTCATCTTCAGAGTCTATCCCAAAAGCTGCGATAAAAGAATCATATGCACTTACTTCGCCCCAACAGCAGCTATGGACTTTAAGTCAGTTTGAAGGAGGTAATTCGGCTTATAATATTTTTGATGCCTATGAATTTAAAGGCGCGTTAAATTTTGAAAAGCTACATCAGACTTTTAAGATTTTAATGGAACGACATGAGAGTTTGCGTACCGTTTTTAAAGAAGATGAACAAGGAATTTTGGGACAGTATATTATCCCTTTTGCCCAATACAGTGGGGTTTTACAATTTACAGATTTAAATAATGCCACGACTGAAGCCTTAAGCAATCATGCTAATGCACTTCAAAGACATACTTTCGACTTAGAAAAAGGACCACTTTTTTTAGGAGAGATTGTAAAGACAGCCACAGATCATCATATTTTGATGCTTAATATGCATCATATTATAGGCGATGGCTGGTCGATGGGAATATTGAGTAAAGAGTTTATGGCCATTTACAATGAACTGGCCATAGGAAGCGAGATCATATTACCCGATTTGCCTATTCAGTACAAAGATTATTCAGAATGGCAAAACAGCCCGTCCAGACAAGCAGTACTGGAAAAATCTAAAGCCGCATGGTTAGAGACATTCTCAGGAGATTTACCCGTTTTAGAATTGCCGTCCGACAGGACAAGGCCTAATTTTAAAACGTATAACGGTTCAGGAGTATATCATTTTTTTTCAAAAGAGAGTACTACTGCGCTGAATGCCTATGCCCAGCAAAATGGCGTGACACTTTTTATGCTTTTAATGGCCGGAATAAATGGATTACTATCCAGGTATGCCAATACCAGAGATATTATTTTAGGAACTCCGGTAGCAGGAAGAAAACATGGTGATCTCGAAAATCAGGTTGGGTTGTATTTGAATACGCTGGCCATTCGAACCACTTTTGAAGCAACAGCAAGTTTTGAAGAATTACTAACGGTACAAAAAGAAACCTTATTAAAAGCTTATTCCCATCAGGACTATCCTTTCGACAGTTTGGTCGAAGCGCTTAATCTGAAAAGAGACTTAAGCCGATCAGTTTTGTTTGATGTTTTAGTGGTATTTCAAAACCAGGAAGAGTTATTAACATCTCAGGGGTTAGTACTAAACGGCCTTGAAATAACACCTTATAAAAATCAGGAAAAGTCAGTTAGTAAGTTTGATTTAAACTTTTCTTTTTCAGAAAAACAAGGCCAATTGTCCTTAGTAATAGATTACAATACTGATATTTATGATTTGGATTTTGTAACGCGTCTGGCTTCTCATTTGGATAGTTTTTTAAGGAAAGGAATCCAAAATCCGAATCAAGAAGTAGCCAGTATTGATTACATTTCAAGCTCAGAGAAAGCGATCCTTCTGGAAGATTTTAGCACTTCAAAAGCAGAAGCAGCAGTAGCCATTACAGCCGTTGAAATGTTCGAACAGCAAGTTGGGCAAACCCCTGATGCCGTAGCAGTAGTTTTTGAAAACAGATCATTAACTTACAAAGAACTAGATGAGCTTTCCAGCCAGTTGGCGCATTATTTATTGACTCATTATGAAATAAAAACAGAAGACCTTATTGCTGTAAAATTAGAGCGCAGCGAGTGGATATACATCTCCCTTTTGGCCGTATTGAAAACCGGCGGTGTTTATGTTCCTATAGATCCGGGTTATCCGGAGCAAAGAATTGCTTATATCGAGCAAGACAGTGCCTGTAAAGTTGTTATTGACGAGAAGTTATTGGCGAATTTCATCTCCCGTCAGGACAATTATCCAACCACATTACCTGTTATTTCTTTGACTCCGGAGAACCTCATGTATGTCATTTATACCTCAGGTTCCACAGGACAGCCCAAAGGCGTAATGATCGAGCACAAAAGTTTGGTGAATTATATCCTAAACCAAAAAGAAGAATTTGGGTTTGATGCGTCCGATCGTATCGTACAATTCTCCAACAACGCCTTTGATGCGTCGATGGAACAGATCTTTTTGGCTTTATTCACAGGAGCCACCCTGATAGGTGCTCCAAAAGAGCGTATCATTGATCCAGCCGATTTTATAACCCTATTGAAAGAACACAGTGTAACCCACCTGCATGCCACCCCGGGTTATTTGTCACATTTAGAGCACCTTTCTGCCTGCAAGACCCTGAAAAGAATTG
>NZ_AMYW01000064.1:0-3689 GCF_000335775.1 Flavobacterium sp. WG21 | reverse complement strand
TTGCAGCAGGAGAAGTATGCCCAAAAAATCTGGCCGAAAAAATGATTAAAATAGCCGACTTCTACAACAAGTACGGCCCAACAGAAGCCACCATTAGCGCTGTTATGGGAAGAGTAGAGCAGAGCGATCTGCAAAGAAACCTTGTTTCAATTGGCAAACCCTTAAAAGACAGCCAGATCTATATTCTGTCCGATAACCTGGAATTACAGCCTATCGGTGTATTTGGAGAACTGTGCATCTCCGGAAACAGCCTGTCCAGAGGATACCTGAACAATATTGAACTCACCGAAGAAAAATTCATCGCCCATCCCTTCATTACAGGAGCCAGACTCTACAAAACAGGCGATCTGGGCCGATGGCTGGCCGATGGCAGCATCGAACTCACAGGTAGAAAAGACCAGCAGGTAAAAGTAAGAGGCCACCGAATAGAACTCGGTGAAATTGAACACGCCTTATTAACACAAGGCAATATCAGTCAGTGTGTTGTAACCGTACAAAACATAGAGACAGAACCCGCAATAGTAGCCCATGTAGTAGGAGAAAAAGAACTTGACAAACAAGAACTTCGTGCCCAATTGAGCCAATATTTACCGGATTATATGCTTCCGGGTTACTATGTACAATTAGACGCCATTGCATTAACCTCCCACGGTAAAGTGGATCTAAAAGCATTGCCTAAAGTAGATGTAAACGACAAGATTCAACAAGAATATACCGCTCCGGAGACCGTTTTAGAGAAACAGCTCGCTGAAATCTGGGAAGAAATATTGGGGATAAAAACCATAGGAACCACAGACAATTTCTTTGAATTGGGCGGACACAGTCTGAAAGTCATCTTAGTAGCCAATAAAATCAACCGACAATTAGGCTATCAGATCAGCGTAAAAGATGTCTTTTTGAATCCAACGATCTCAGGAATCATCAGCAAACTTGAGGAAGGAACCTTCACCGCCATACCCAAAGCAGAGCAGCAGGAAAGCTACGTTTTAAGCTCCTCTCAGCACCGCTTATGGATCCTGAGTCAGTTCGAAGGCGGAAGTCAGGCCTACAACATTCCCGGTTCGTTTGAATTAGAAGGAAATTTAAATACAGCGCAATTAACAGAAGCATTTAACCTTCTTATTGCCAGACATGAAACCCTAAGAACCTACTTCAAAAGAGACGATCAGGGAGAAGTGCGTCAGTTTGTAATCGATGCCAAAGACATTGACTTCAAAGTAGATTATGAAGATTTTACTAATGTTGAAAATCAGCAGGCAATAATAGAAGAAAGAATTCTCCAAAGCTATCAGCATCAGTTTGATTTAGAGAAAGCTCCTTTGGTCAATCTGAAACTCATCAGACAATCAGAAAACAAACACTTGTTACTCTTTAACATGCATCACATCATTAGTGATGGCTGGTCTATGGGAATTTTAAGCCAGGAACTTATCACGATTTACGATCATCTCATACAAAACAAAACGATCGGTCTTCCGGAGCTAAGCATACAATATAAAGACTATGCCACCTGGATGAGAAGTGAAGAACAAATCACTAAACTAAAAAAATCAGAAGCCTACTGGCTGGATATCTTTAGCGGTAACCTGCCTGTATTAGAACTTCCGACAGAGAAAATACGTCCAAGAATAAAAACCTATGCCGGAGATTCCATCACCCATAATTTCAGTAAAGAAGCAAGTGTTACCCTGAAAACATTCTCAGAGCAACACAACAGCAGTCTTTTTATGACCCTGATGGCAGCAATCAACGGACTACTCTCGAGATACACCAACACCAGAGACCTTATTTTAGGGACGCCAATTGCCGGAAGAGAACACAGTGATCTG
Organism: Flavobacterium sp. WG21; assembly: GCF_000335775.1. Classification (NCBI taxonomy): domain Bacteria; kingdom Pseudomonadati; phylum Bacteroidota; class Flavobacteriia; order Flavobacteriales; family Flavobacteriaceae; genus Flavobacterium; species Flavobacterium sp. WG21. The sequence continues at coordinate 1,860 of NZ_AMYW01000064.1, read as the reverse complement.
GAAAATCAAATCGGACTTTATTTGAACACCCTGGCCATTCGAACCCGTTTTGAAGAAACAGCAGATTTTGAAACCTTGCTGCAAATACAAAAAGAAACCCTGCTTGACGCCTATTCCCATCAGGAATATCCGCTGGACAATCTGGTAGAGCAACTAGGTTTAGGTAGAGATACAAGCCGATCAGCACTTTTTGATGTACTGGTAGTTTTACAAAATCAACAGGATTTATTTGACTCAAATGCAGAACAAATAGAAAGTTTAACCTTAAAACCTTATAAAGCCAATTCAAGAAAAGTAAGTCAATTCGATTTAAGCTTTGTTTTCTCCGAACAACAAGGAGAACTAAGCCTACACATCGAATACAATACTGATATTTATGAATCAGAATTTGTAGTGCGACTGGCGGCTCATTTAGAAAACTTTTTAACCAAAGCCATTCAAAATCCGGAGCAAAAAGTAGCCACACTAAACTACCTGAGCGAAGCCGAGACCACACAATTGTTAGAGGATTTTAACAACACAGCAGTAGCGTATCCTAAGGATCACACTATGGTTGACTTATTTGTCAGTCAGGCGAAAAAAACACCGGAGCAGATTGCTCTGGTGACCGATACAAAAAGTTTTACCTATAAAGAACTCGATGAGGTTTCTAATGAATTATCACACTACCTGTTAAGCAATTACAACTTAGCTGTAGAAGATTTAGTAGGCGTAAAACTGGGCCGTAGCGAGTGGCTGCCTATTGCCTTATTGGCCGTTTTAAAATCAGGATGCGCTTACGTTCCGATCGATCCCAACTATCCGGCGCAAAGAATTGAGTACATCGAACAAGACAGTAAATGTAAAATAACCATAGACGATAGTTTTATCGAAAGTTTTAAACAAGCAGAATCCATATCAAAATCATTGCCGCAGATTTCTTTCAGTTCAGAGCACCTGGGTTACATCATTTATACTTCAGGATCTACAGGAAAACCAAAAGGAGTCATGATCACCCATCAGAACGCTGTGGCCATGTTATGCTGGTCGCAAAGAGAATTTAGCGATACCGATTTTGATATTTTATACGCCGTAACCTCACATTGTTTTGATCTGTCCGTTTATGAATTTTTCTATCCTTTAAGCATCGGAAAACAAATACGTTTACTGGCCAATGGATTATCGATAGGAGATTATATCCAGAGCGACAAAAACGTACTAATCAATACCGTGCCATCGGTAATTCATACCCTGATCGAAAAAGGAACCACTTTTGAGAATGCTGTTGGAATCAACCTTGCCGGAGAAGCATTCCCGGTGAGTATCGCCAACCATTTTACAGATTCCGGCATCGCCATTAGAAACCTGTACGGACCATCAGAAGACACTACCTACAGCAGTTATTACAGAGTAGAAGGGACTTACGAAAATTCCGTGCCTATTGGAAAAGCACTGGACAACACCCAGTTTTATGTACTCTCAGAAGAGTTGGCATTACAGCCTGTGGCGGTAATTGGAGAAATCTGTATCTCAGGAGACGGTTTGTCCAGAGGATATTTGTACCAACCGGAACTCACAGCAGAAAAGTTTATCAAAAACCCATTTAACGATACAACTAAATTGTACAAAACAGGTGATCTGGGCAAATGGTTGCCCGACGGTACCATCGCTTACATAGGCCGAAAAGACAGTCAGGTTAAAATCAGAGGACATCGTATTGAACTCGGAGAAATCGAACAGGTATTGCAGTCTCAGGAAGATATCGATCAGTGTGTGGTCATCACAGCAACCGTAAATGGCGATCCGGTCATTGTTAGTTATCTGGTGAGTACCGCAACTATTGACAAACAACAGCTTCGTCAATCACTTTCGAGAGAATTA
>NZ_AMYW01000063.1:0-4298 GCF_000335775.1 Flavobacterium sp. WG21 | reverse complement strand
CTGCTTCATGCGAAGCTGCTATGCTATGAGGTATTAATCCAAATTTCTCTGGGCTATCCCTCTGTAAAAGGTAGATTGCATACGCGTTACGCACCCGTGCGCCGGTCTCTATATCCGAAGACATATACCCCTCGACTTGCATGTGTTAAGCCTGCCGCTAGCGTTCATCCTGAGCCAGGATCAAACTCTTCATCGTATATTTTTATATTATATTGCGATGATATCTATCGGTTCTTTTCAAATCTTACGATTCTATTACTCTTATTCTTTTGTTTCGATTTTCATCGAAACGGCTGTCAATTCAATATGTCTACGAACGTATTCTTTTTTATTAATCTCGCTTGTCTCTCAAAGCGGGTGCAAAAGTAGAAAACTTATTTCTAATCGGCAAGAGTTTTTTGAAGTTTTTTTTAGAAAATTTCTTTTCCTTTTTAACTCCTCTCCTTACCAATCTTTCAATGAACTTCCCTTGTTTTGCGGGGTGCAAACTTAAAACTTTCTTTCTTTACTCGCAAGCTTTTCGGAATCTTTTTTTGAAAATTTCTTTTCGTTTTAATTCCTTCGCTTGTCAGTATTTCAGTGAACGTTTATCGCTGTTGCGGGTGCAAAAGTAGTCACTTTATCCGCTTTTACAAGCTTTTTCTAAACTTATTTTTAATCTTTTTCTTAACTGACTGGTTTGGCGTTTTTTACAAACCATCTTTTTTCTGCTCCTATAAAAATTAAACCCGACAGGTTCTAAAAACCTGTCGGGTTTGCGTCTTTCTTCAATTTCAATTCAATCCCCCTAGCCCCGATAGCAGTGGAAATCCTTTTGATTTTTCCTTTAAAAAGCAAAAGATTGAAGCAGATAGCGGGATAAAGCTTCGACTTCGCTCAGCTGGACAGAAAAACTACTCTTATATATAGTATAGAATCTCAAATACCAAGCTTCGACTTCGCTCAGATGGACAGAAAACCTACTCTTATATATTAGGTAGTAAAAAAACAAACCCGACAGGTTTTAAAAACCTGTCGGGTTGTATATACACTCCAGAACAATACAATTACTCGAAACGAATAGCTTTAACCGGAGAAATCTTTGTGATTATATAGGAAGGAATCAACAACACTACAAAACAAACTCCAACCGTAAGCAAATTCAATAAAATAATATGCCAAAGATTAAAATAGACCGGAGCCTGATTTACATAGTAATTTTCAGGATTTAAGCGAATCACTCCAAACTGCTGCTGAATTAACAACAGAGCAATACCAATTAAATTTCCCCAAAATAATCCCCGAACAATCAAATAGAACGCGTTATATAAAAACACTTTACGAACCATCCAGTTATTAGCTCCCAACGCTTTTAAAATTCCAATCATTTGGGTTCGTTCTAAAATCAAAACCAACAGCGCTACAACCATGTTAATGGTAGCCACCAATATCATTACCCCTAATATTACTATGATATTAAAATCGAAAAGCTGCAACCAATCAAATATATAACTGTACTTCTCTATTATTGTTTTGGTATCCAGATTAGATGATGTTTGATCGTAGATTTTTTCTCCTGTTGTTTTAATAGCATCAAAGTCATTAATGAATACCTCAAAAGCGCCAACCTGATTGGGACTCCATTTATTAATTCTTTGAATATGCCTTATATCCCCCAATATATAAGTGGCATCAAAATCCTGAAAACCTGAACTAAAAACACCTGCTATTCTGAATCGGCGGCTATTAGGCATTTTCCCCTGTTCTTCTTTGATAAAAAAAGTATTAAAATTATCTCCTACTTTTAGATGAAGTCGATCTGCAAGGAATTTTGAAATCAAAACATCTTCGTTTAAAGCAGCTGAAAAATCAGGTAACCTTCCTTCAACCAAATACTCTTCTATATTTTTCCAGTCGTAATCCGCTCCGACTCCTTTGAAGATTATACCTTCAAAAGAATTTTCTGTCCTGATAATACCAGCTTTACTAGCGACTGCCTGAATATGATTCACCCCAGGAACTGATTTAAATTCAGGATAAAACTCCTGTTTTTTCGAAATAGGAATCAAAGTAACATCAGAATTATTATTATCGTAGTTTGAAATTATAATCTGCCCGTTGAAAGCCGAAACTTTATCCCTTATTTTTTTTTGAAGACCAATCCCTGTCGCAACAGAAACGATCATCATTATCATACCAATAGCGATGGCCGAAATAGCAATTTTAATAATAGGCGCGGAAATACTGCTTTTAAAATCTTTTGCAGTAATTAACCTTTTAGCTATGAAATATTCTAAACTCAAATTTTATGTTGTCTTGAAATTATTAATTACAACCGTTTCCGGTTCATTCGAATCAAAAGTACATTTTAAAAAGCAAAAATGAATTGCTTCTAAGAACAATTATCAAATGTTTAGAAGGTTATAAAGGAAGCTTTTTCTTCATTTCCTCCACTATATTATATGCAGCAGGACAAATGGCAACATTCTTCAATGTTAAGTCCGCTATCTGATGAAACTTTTTACGATCTGTATGCGGAAATTCTCTGCATGCTTTCGGACGAACATCATAAATCATACAATAATTTTCATTATCCAAAAAAGTACAAGGAACACTTTTCAAAACATAATCTTTGTCCTCATCAATTCTGAGATATTGTTCGATAAATTGCTGCGGCTTTTGTCGGAATGATTTTGAAATTCTTTCGATATCAGCCAAAGTAAACAAAGGGCCGGTAGTTTTGCAGCAATTCGCACATTGCAAGCAGTCTGTTTTTTTAAATTCGGCGTCATGTAAATCCTGCATTACATAATCCAAATTCTTTGGCTGTTTCTTTTTGAGCTTATCAAAATACTTTTTATTTTCGATATGCTTATCTTTGGCTAACTTATTTAAGTTATTTAAAATTTGCTTCAAGTTTAAGATTTAAAGTTGAACTGCAAAATTAAACAACTTTAAACTTGTAACCTTAAACTTTGAACTAAAATACAATGAAAGATCTTTTCGGGAAAGCCATGTACGATTTCCAAACCAATAATTCACCTGAGAATATTATCACTGAAACTTCGATTTCTGAAGAAGATGAAATGAGTGTGGATTATTTATTCCGTTCGTACAATGAAATGCCTAAACTCGAACAAAAAGCATTGCAATTAGCCTTCGGAAAAACTCTGGACGTAGGCTGCGGAGCCGGAAGTCATAGTTTATCTTTACAAAATGACAGAAATCTGGAGCTTGTTTCAATTGACATTTCAAAAAATGCAATCGAAACCTGCAACCTTCGCGGAGTCAAAAATGCTATAGTCAAAAATATCCTGGATTTTGAGGAGGGAAAATTCGACACTATCATTTTACTAATGAATGGAGTGGGAATTTTCGGTAAACTAGAAAATTGCAACAAGTACCTTTCTAAACTAAAATCACTTCTGAACCCGGGCGGACAAATTTTACTCGACAGCTCAGACATTATCTATATGTTTGACGAAGACGAAGATGGCGGAAAATGGATCCCATCCGATAACGATTATTATGGAGAGCTTGTGTTCAACATTTCTTATAAAGGCGAGAAAGAAGAGCCGTTCGACTGGCTGTACCTTGATTACAATACTCTTCAAAATGCCGCTGCTGCAAATGGATTAAAATGTGAGCTCATCCTTGAAGGCGACCACTACGATTATTTGGCTAAACTTTCTCTATAAAACAACAAAACATGAACGAAACAGATTTAGAAAAACTAAAATATCCGATCGGCAAGTTTAAAACTCCAGCAGATTATACCTCGGAGTACATTTCCGATAGTGTTGCCATCATTGCCACTTTTCCTGAAAGATTAAAAAAAGAAACGATTGATTTAACCGACGAACAACTAGACACTCCTTATCGTCCGGACGGATGGACCGTTCGTCAGGTAATTCATCATTGTGCCGAAAGCCACATGAACTGTTATATCAGAATAAAATGGGCTTTAACCGAAAATAATCCTGTAATAAAAGCTTATGATGAAAAATTATGGTCTGAATTACAGGACAATCTAACCATGCCAATCCAACCAACCTTACAATTACTGGAAGGACTACATTACAGACTAGCTTATATCATGAAAAATCTAAGTCCGAAAGATTTAAACAAATCATTTATTCATCCCGAAAATAACTCCGAATTTCTGATCAAACAAATCATCGGAATGTATGCCTGGCACAGCAACCATCACCTGGCCCATATAACAAATTTAAAAAACAGCAAAAATTGGATCTAAATCTGATGTTTCCTTTTTACACAGTGTATACTATTTACCAGAAACAAAAAATCTCTTCAATTGA
>NZ_AMYW01000062.1:0-4369 GCF_000335775.1 Flavobacterium sp. WG21 | reverse complement strand
TTGATTTTTTGTCACTATATTCTTTAAAATAGTAATATATGTACAATATGCCTGCCAATTTTTACCACTTCGTTATCAAATAGTCATTTTTTTTGTAGTCAAAAGTGTATTATGGTCTGTTGAAAAACGTCATTCATCGTTAATCTGAGTAGTTTATCGAAAAATATAGCTGATAGCCAGTTGATTGCATATTTTCGCGGCTCCAAAAACTACTAATTTAACCGAAAGACATTTTGTGTCTTGAACCTATAATACCTATGGTCCAAACGCTGCCCTTTTTTGATAAAGCTTTTAAAAAGCACTTTCTAAGACTTCAAAAAACCATTTCCATTATTTTATCGTATCTGTTTTGTGTGCTGAATACCACGGTTGTTTTCTCAGCATCTGATATTTCCATTTCTAAATTCCCCATTGTTTATGTATAACTTTACTTTTAGCAAGTTTAATTTTTTAAAACAAATCTTTTTTGTTTTGTTCTTTGGACTAGTGTCATTACCTGCTTTTTCACAAGTTTGTGGAACACCTGGAGGAGATGGACCTGTTACCGTATCAAGTTCTGTAAATACTTATTTTCCTATTTCGGGAAATATAACACTGAATGCAGGAACTCAATCGATAGTTTTAGGAGGAGTACCTCCCACAGATCAGTATTCTAATAATTTCGGAACAACTGCGATATCAGTAGGAGATCTGATTTTGATTATTCAAATGCAGGATGCTACGATAGATTATACGAATACAACAAGTTATGGTTCCGGAACGTCAAATAGCGGTCCTGATGCTTTAGGAGGTACCGGATTTACATCTTTGGGTAACACCGGAGTTTTTGAATATGTTATCGCAACTAATAATGTCCCACTGACTGGTGGGAATTTAACGTTTAAAGGAACGGGTGCCAATGGTGGAACCCTGAATAGTTTTTATAATGCAGATGCTACAACGACAAGAGGAAAAAGAACTTTTCAGATTGTAAGAGTACCTCAATATTCCAATTTAACCCTTACTTCTTCTATAACAACACCTCCTTTTAATGGTGTTGCAGGAGGAGTTATTGCTTTTAATGTTTCCGGTACATTCAATTTTGCCGGATTTTCTATTGATGGAAATGCCCGCGGTTTTAGAGGAGGTTATAGCCCTATAGCAGTATCTAATCTTAATAATTCTACAACTTATGTGGGATTATCAAGTAATAATACAATTTCAGGAAAAGGAGAAGGAATAGCCGGAACACCCCGTTATATGTGGGATGGATTTAATCAGGTTGATAATGGAGTAGAAGGAATGCCTGGAGGATCTGCAGGAAGAGGAGCCCCTGCTAACGCTGGTGGAGGTGGTAATGACCACAACTCCGGAGGTGGAGGTGGAGGTAATGGCGGATTCGGTGGCTTAGGTGGTGCCGGATGGCAAGGTGGAGGCGGTGATGTTCTTCCATTAACAGGAGGAGGAAGACCGGGTTTCAGATCTTATCTTACTGCAACTGCCTTTCCAAGATTAGTTATGGGAGGTGGTGGTGGTGCCGGAGATGCCAATAATGCCTCAACAGGTGTTAAAGGTGGTGTCGGTGGTGCCATTATTCTTATTAATGCAGGTACCGTTCAGGGAACAGGTAACATTTATGCCAATGGAGGAAAAGGAGCACCAGGTGCTTTTTCAGGCTCACCCGATGGAGCAGGTGGTGGTGGTGCCGGAGGAACAGTATTATTGAATATCTCAAATAGTAGTACCGCTACGATCAGAATAGAAGCAGCAGGAGGAGCAGGAGGAAATACTGAAAATGATAATAATAATTCACACGGACCTGGTGGTGGTGGTGGTGGTGGAATAATCAGACACAACCTTACCGGTACTGTGACCTTAACTACTACTGTAGTTGGAGGTAGTTCAGGAAGGTCTAATGCCGGTGCGGGAATTAGAAATGGTGCGGTAGATGGAACAGCAGGTAGTGCGTCAACTTTTACAGCGCAGGATGTACCGCCAAATTTGCAGGTAAATTCTAATTGTTTCCCTGTTTTGGAAACAAAAGTAAAAGCACTTTCAACCGCATCAGCCTGTAATTCGATTGGAGAAAAAGTTTCTTACGAAATTCAGATCAAAAATACAGGAGTAGGGAATGCTGCAGGAGTATTTTTAGATTTTCTTTTTCCAACAGGCATCGAGTTCGACTCCGCTACAGCGACTTATTCAGCAGAAGCAACAGGACCTTCAGGTGTATTAACAAACACTGCTACGGCAGGTAATCCTGTATTTGGAGGCTTTAATATTGCACAAAATGGAGTGGTTACGATAACCTTAACAGGAAAAGTAGCGGCATCTATGGCGGCAGGAACTTACAGTTCTAGTGCGCAGGCTTTGTATCTTGATCCAACACGTACAACCGCTAATCCGAATAGAAGAATAACAGCATTTACAAATGCTTATGGTTCTGCTAATAAAACCTATGAAGGAGCCAGTCAGGCAAATGTTCCCGGTACAAACTTTAAAGGTAGTGCAGAAACGGTAGATGATATTACAATTTTGGCGTTGCCAGCAACTCCAACAGCTACTGTAACACAAGGAAATTGTCTTACACCAACAGGAACAATAACAGTCAATACCCCAGCTCCGGGAGCGGGAATAAGTTATACCTTAAGAGGAACAAATCCGGTAACGGCACCAGTAAATAATACATCAGGTGTTTTCTCCGGTTTAGTACCGAACAGCTATGTATTGACTACAACTAATGCTCAGGGATGTACTTCGGCGCCGACTGCAAGTATGACGATCAATCCGGTTGCTGGAGCACCAACAACGACAGGAGTTTCTATTTGTCAGGGAGGTAGCGGGGCATTAACGGCTACTTCTACATGTTCAAATTCGGGGACTATACAATGGTACACATCGTCTGTAAGTTTAACACCAATATTTACAGGTTCTTCTTTTAATCCTGTAGGTGTTGCGGGCTCAGGTTTGACAAATACAAATACGCCGGGGACCACAACATATTATGCAGCTTGTCCGGGACTTGGAAGCTGTAGAACTGCTACAAATTTTGTGATCAATGCAATACCAACAATAACAGCAACAACACCTGCTTCGCGATGTGATGCAGGATCAGTAACATTAGGCGCTACAGCTTCTTCAGGAACTATTAATTGGTATGCTGCTGCGACCGGTGGTACATCATTAGCGACCGGAACGAGTTTTATCACACCAAATTTATCAACAACTACCACTTATTATGTAGATGCTACAGGAAATGGATGTACTACAGGAACAAGAACGGCAGTTGTAGCAACAATAAATACAAGACCAACAATAGATTCAACAACACAAGACTCCAGATGTGGTGCAGGAACATTAACATTAAATGCAACAGCATCGGCAGGAGCAACTATTAACTGGTATGCGGCTTCAACAGGCGGTACATCATTAAAAACAGGAGCGAGTTATACTACACCAAGTTTATCAACTACCACGACTTATTATGTAGAGGCTACTTCACCAGAAGGTTGTACTTCGGCATCAAGAGTTGCGGTTGCGGCAGTTGTAAACACCGCTTCTACGATTGTATTTACCAGTGGTACACAAAACCCGACAATTTGTAACGGAACAGCTATTCCTAGCACGATTTATACTTTTGGCGGAAGCGCAACCAATGCTGTTGCCTCAAACTTGCCGGCTGGTTTATCAGCTTCTGTTGATTCCAGTGCAAAAACAATCACGATTTCTGGAACACCAACTGCGAGTGGTACTTATACGATAACAACAGTTGGTCATACAGCACCTTGTACGGCAGCGACAATAAATGGAATTGTAACGATTACTACTGCATCAAATGCCGGTACATTATCAGGGAATCAAACTATTTGTGTTGCTGGAACGACTACATTCACATCAAATGGAACTACAGGTGGAAGCTGGTCAAGCAGTGATACCGCAATTGCAACAGTAAATAACTCAACAGGTGTTATCACCGGAGTTTCAGCCGGAACTGCAACGATCACCTACACCGTAACAGGAACAGGAGGTTGCGCCAATGCAACTGCAACGAGAACGGTAACGGTAACTGCTGCACCAAATGCTGGTACATTATCAGGGAATCAAAATATCTGTGTTGCGGGAACGACTACATTCACATCAAACGGAACTACAGGGGGAAGCTGGTCAAGCAGTGATACCGCAATTGCAACAGTAAATAACTCAACAGGTGTTATCACCGGAGTTTCAGCCGGAACTGCAACGATCACCTACACGGTAACAGGAACAGGAGGTTGTGCCAATGCAACTGCAACGAGAACTGTAACGGTAACCGCTGCACCAAATGCTGGTACATTATCAGGAACTCAAACCATTTGTGTTGCCGGAACGACAACATTCACGTCAAACGGAA
>NZ_AMYW01000061.1:0-6636 GCF_000335775.1 Flavobacterium sp. WG21 | reverse complement strand
CCCATTCAAAAAATGTTTGGGATCAATCCTTTCTTATGTGCAGAAGGAGATGCCATCAATGAAATCTGGCACATTGGACGTTTTGCCATTAAAAAAGGCGTTCGTGATGTTAACCTGCTAAAAAAACTATTGGTTTGTGCCATTGCACCGGTTTGCAAACACAAAGACAATATGGCCTTTGCCGAAATCGACGCTAAACTGCTTCGCGTATTAACCCTAATGGGCATAAAAGCAAAAATTGTGGGCAAATCAATCGAATACCTGGGATCAGAAACAATACCTGTATCGATGTCCTATAATGGTCTTATTACTTTCTACAACGAGAACAAACATTTGGTTACACCGGAAGATTTTGAGCTTTCGTCTGTAAACTATAAACTACCCAATAAGGTAGTATTTAACGCTAACCAATTGAACTACACTTTGGTGTAGTAGCATTTGAAAACCTATATTGTAAATTTACTTCAGTAAAAATAAGTAGTTGGATTCGCAACTTTCAGATTTTTACCACACACTCAAAAGGCATTAAAATTTACCTTGAGAGTTCCAACAAAAACATTATTACCAAAATTACTTTAGAGTAAAAAAGGTAAAGCTATTAAACCAAAAAACGTATCTAAAAAAAATAACCATGTGACTGGTAATAGCGCAGCTATGTCCGGTGACGAAAAAAACCAAATAATATGGATCGAAAACAAGGTTGGCATGTTCTTTACGTCAAGTACAGACATGAAAGTAAAGTCTACAAAGAATTAATGGAAAAAAAATTAGAAGCTTTTTTACCTATGGCCACCAGCATTAGACAATGGAGTGACCGAACTAAGAAAATTGAAATTCCCTTATTTCCCAGTTATGTTTTTGTAAACATTAAAAACAACAAAGACTTTCATGATGCTTTAAATGTAGAGAGCGGTTGTTCCTACTTGTCTTTCGGCAAAGAATACGGCAAAGTTTCCGAAGAAGAAATCGCTTATATCAAACTCTTTACCCAGGGAAAAGACATCACCGATGTTCAAGTCGAATCGGCACTGCCAAAAATAGGCGATAAACTTAAAATCGAACATGGCGAACTATCAGGTTTGGAATGTGAAGTTTTCAGAGTCGACAATCAGCACAGAATCAGCGTACGATTAAGTTCATTGCGCCAGAATATATCAGCGATAATACCTTTGTCGTATTTATCCAATCCGGAAGAAAACGTCTTTGCAAAGGCATAGGTTTTAAACTCCTCATTTCCTTGTTCTCAAAGGAAAAACACCCTATAAATCTTACTATACTATCAATTACCCTCTGTAGTGAAATCGGGGGGTGGTTGTTTTTATCCATACTACAAATCAAAATGGTACGATAACCTTACGTTTTCGGTATTTATTCAAATTATAAAAAGCAGACTTATGAAAAATAATGTCACAAATGTTCAGAAATATATCTGGCTTGATCAGATACTTGACAATGAATCACCAAAATACAATATTGGCGGTTATGCATTTATTAACGGAAGTGTTGATGTGGAGCGTTTTAAAACAGCATTCAATATTCTGATTAAAGAAAACGATATTTTTTCTTTTGTTTTTGAAGAAAAGAGTGGTTTTCCTGTATATTCCATTCAGGAAGCAAACAGTGATTTGGCCTTGACCTGTATCGAAGATTGGGAAGAATCAAAAGCGATTGAGATGATCGGGAAAGATTTTGTAATTCCTTTTGATATCGAAAAGGACAAACAGCTGTACAAAATGTGGCTTATTAAAGTGGCTCCTGAATCGTATATCTGGTATTCTAAACTTCACCATATCATTTCTGACGGTTTTTCATTTCAGTTATTGTTCAATAAAGTAAAACGAATTTACGAGCAATTGGGCACCACTGTGGTGTATGATGATTTATGTATCGGAAAAAACAAACTGTCTTACGAATCTTTTATCGCATTAGACAATGCGTACAGAGCTTCGGAAGATTTTTCTATTGATAAAAACTTCTGGTTAGGCCGTTACGAAGATCTGCCTTCTTTGATCTACACGGGTACCAATAAATCAGCAGGCCACTGTAATATCGAAATTGCACTTACAGAGGAAGAGAACGAAGCCTTATGGTCGTTTGTAAAAACAGAAAGACTGAGTATTTTTCATTTACTCCTGGGCTGTTTCTCTATCGTATTGTCTAAGTATTACAACAGGGAAGAAGTCAATTTAGGGATGCCTATTTTGAACCGAAAAAATGCTGCCGAAAAAAATACTTTCGGACCGTTTTTGAGCATGTTACCGTTAAAACTGACGTTAGAAACAACAGCATCTGTAAGCGATTTTATAAAAGAAATCAGAACCACACTTTTTACCTGTTACAGGCATCAGCGTTTCCAGCAGGCCGACATCCTGCGAAATCTGCCGCAGGAAACTTCAAAGCTTTATGATGTACGATTGTCATACGAGCGCATGCAATACGAATCTGAATTTTCGGGGAATAAAGCCAGCATACATCCATTGTCTAATGACAGTGAAGAAGATCCTATTTCTATTCACGTTTTTGAAGGGATCAATGGAGATCTTAGTTTTAGATTTGATATCAATGAAAAATATGTGTCAAAATTTGAAGCCAATCAGCTGATTGCCTCTTTCAGAAAAGTATTGACAGAATTACAGCAGACCAATCATACTGCTATAGCCGAGATTGAAATTTCGAGTAAAGAACAGTTAGAAGAAATACAAGCGATTTCAAAAGGACCTGTTGTAAAAAGACCGGAACAGACTTTCTTAAATCTTTGGAATGCTGCTGTAGCGGGCTATAGTTCAAAAACAGCGGTTTCTTGTCAAACTAATTTTTTAACTTATGAAACCCTTGATGCACGTGCTAATATCATAGCTTCCTATTTACAGTCCAACGGCGTTAAAAAAGGAGATAAGGTAGGGGTGATGCTTTCGAGATCTGAAAAAAGTATTATTGGAATTTTGGCAGCCTTAAAAACGGGAGCTGTTTATGTACCTATTGATAATGCATATCCGGAGGAAAGAAAACACTATATTATAAAAGATGCCGGCTTAGGTTTTATCTTAACAGATTCATTTTCCAATTCTATTTCAGAAGACAAAGAATACAATATAGATCGTATTCTGGAAGAGCATAAAATAGCGGAAAACTATATTCCTGTTGCTTTGAAACCTGAAGATGAAGCTTATATTATTTATACTTCCGGTTCAACAGGAGATGCTAAAGGTGTTGTTATCAATCACGCTTCTTTATACGATTATGTGCTTACATTCGGTACTTATTTTAATCTTACTGAAGAAGATATTGTATTACAGCAGGCTTCTACTGCTTTTGATACTTCTGTAGAAGAAATTTTCCCGATTTTATCGGTGGGAGGGAATTTAGTGATTGCTCATGATACAAAAGATTTTAATGAATTACTGAAAGATTGCGAACGTTTTGGAATTACTTTATTGAGTACGAATCCTTTTGTGCTTCAGTATCTTAATGACAATCATAAAAATTACAATTTTAATTTTAAAACCATTATTAGCGGAGGCGATACGTTAAAACCACACCAGGTAGATCAGCTTACAGCTAGTTATGATATATACAATACCTATGGTCCTACAGAAAGTACAGTATGTGCGACCTATTATAAAGTGAATGAAACAGATACTTCATTTCCTATCGGGAAACCAATTACCAATAGAGGAGTATACCTGTTAGACGGAACAAAAATATTACCAAAAGGTGCCATTGGAGAAATTGGACTTTCCGGTTTAGGTTTAGCAGTTTCTTATCTCAATAAAAAAGAATTGACAGCTAATGCCTTTATCCATATAAATGGAGAGCGTATCTACAAAACCGGAGATTTAGGAAAGTGGAGCTTAGACAATAATTTGATTTTTTATGGCAGAAAAGACAGTCAGCTTAGTTACAAAGGATATCGTATTGAAGTAGGAGAAATAGAACAGGCCATACAAAAAGTAAATGCATATGTGGTAGACAGTTATGTGTGTATTAACGAAGTGGGAGGAATGCCTATTCTGATTGCTTATTTAGTAGCCAACGAGTCTTTTATCAATATATCTTCTTTAGTAATTGATTTAAAAGCTCATTTACCGGAATTTATGATTCCGACGCATTTTGTAATCTTAGATGCTATTCCTTTAATTCCTAACGGAAAAATTGATATTAAGAGTTTGCCGGAACCTAAAACTATAAACATTGCAGAAGCAGTTCAATTGCCGGTAACACCCGAAGAGAAAGAGATCGCTTCAATCTGGCAGGAATTATTACGCCTTGATCAGGTTGATGTAAACGTGAGTTTTTTCGAATTAGGAGGGCACTCTTTATTGGCCAATCAGTTTATAAGCAGTTTACGTGATCAAAAAGGAATTGAATTGTCGTTAAGAGATTTTTACAAATCTCCTACCATTAAAGAAATCAGTGAACTGGTTCCTACTTTAAACAAAAAAGAAGTTCAAAATATTAAAGCTCCTGAGCAGGAGTTGTATCCATTGTCTTTTTCACAAGAAAGATTATGGTTTTTAAATCAGCTGAATAGTGCCGATACTTCTTATCACGTATCAAGAGCAATGAAATTAAAAGGTTTTGTTGAGGTTGCTGCACTCGAAGAAACGTTTGCAAAATTGATCAAAAAACATGAAATTTTAAGAACTGTTTTTGTGAATCAGGAAGGTAAGCCTTATCAAAAAATACTACCTCCATTTGGGTATACCATTCCGGTTGTAGATTATACCGGAATAAAAAATAAAGAAAACAAAGAAAAAGTAATTGCCGATAGTCTGGAAAGAATAGAGAACCGTGCTTTTGAAATTGAAGAAGGACCGCTTTTTAGAATAGAATTATTAAAGTTCTCCGATCAGGAAAGTGTACTTGTATTTTGTGAGCATCACTTAATTTTAGACGGATGGACTCAGGGAATCTTGTTTAGAGATTTCGTTGATATTTATAATGAATTAAAAAGAGATCCTGATTTTGTGGCAGAGAAGCCTGAAGTTACTTTTAAAGACTATGCGTATTGGGAAAGAAATAGTCTGAACGAAAGTGTTATTAGCGAAAAATTGGATTATTGGGAAAACAAATTTGAAGGTTTTTCTAACGGATTGTTGTTGCCTTTAGATTTCGAAAGAGAGGAAACTACTGTGAAAAAAGGCGGTACGATAGAGCATGTATTTTCATTAGATTTTTCCGAAAAACTACGTCAGTTTTCCGAAAAACAAGACGTATCATTATTTATCACAATGCTCGCAGCCTTTAAAATAGTGCTGCATAAATTTAGCAATCAAACCGATATTTCTGTGGGGACAGCAGTTGCCAACAGACGTTATAAAGAATTTCAGGAAGTTTTAGGTATGATTGTAAATACAATTGCATTACGTACTACGTTTAGCAATGAAAATTCCTTAACAGAGGTACTTAACGAGGTGAAAGAAACCTGCCTGGATGCTTATTCTTATGATGATACCCCCTTTGGAAAAGTAGTAGAAAGAATAAATCCGGAAAGGAGTTTAAATCTGCATCCGTTATTTCAATACATGTTTAGTTTTGTAAACGTTCCGTTACAAAGCATGTCTTTGCTGGATGCGGACATCGAAATTTTGAACGGGCACAATAAAACATCACGATTTGATATTAGTGTTGTTGTCAATACCGTATACGAACAAATCGATTCTTTAACAGATAATAAACCGGACAGAAGAATTTCGGTAGAATGGGATTACAATGCAGGGATCTTTAAGTATGCCACAATGAAACGTGTACTGAAAGCTTACCTTAAAGTTTTAGAGGCTCTTGTTGAAAACCCTGCGCAATCACTGGCAAGTTTGGATTACATTTCAAGCTCAGAGAAAGCGATCCTTTTGGAAGATTTTAGCACTTCAAAAGCAGAAGCAATAGTAGAAGCTACAGCCGTTGAAATGTTCGAGCAGCAAGCCGGGAAAACCCCTGATGCCGTAGCAGTAGTTTTTGAAAACAGATCATTAACTTACAAAGAACTAGATGAGCTTTCCAGCCAGTTGGCCCATTATTTATTGAAGGAGTATGAAATAAAAACAGAAGACCTTATTGCTGTAAAATTAGAGCGCAGCGAGTGGATTTACACCTCCCTTTTGGCCGTATTGAAAACCGGCGGTGTTTATGTTCCTATAGATCCGGGGTATCCGGAGCAAAGAATTGCTTATATCGAGCAAGACAGTGCCTGTAAAGTTGTTATTGACGAGAAGTTATTGGCGAATTTCATCTCCCGTCAGGACAATTATCCAACCACATTACCTGTTATTTCTTTGACTCCGGAGAACCTCATGTATGTCATTTATACCTCAGGTTCCACAGGACAGCCCAAAGGCGTAATGATCGAGCACAAAAGTTTGGTGAATTATATCCTAAACCAAAAAGAAGAATTCGGGTTTGATGCGTCCGATCGTATCGTACAATTCTCCAATAACGCGTTTGATGCGTCAATGGAACAGATCTTTTTGGCTTTGCTTAGCGGAGCCACCCTGATAGGCGCATCAAAAGAGCGTATCATTGATCCGACCGATTTTATCAACCTATTGAAAGAACACAGTGTAACCCACCTGCATGCCACCCCGGGTTATTTGTCACATTTAGAGCACCTTTCTACCTGCAAGACCCTGAAAAGAATCA
>NZ_AMYW01000060.1:0-7289 GCF_000335775.1 Flavobacterium sp. WG21 | reverse complement strand
ATCTTTTTTAACACATAGAAACATAGATTTCCTAACCGAAAAAAGCGTTTCACTTTTAATAAAACGCAGAAGACTATATTTCTCTCTTTTCTTTTATCTTTCTTCTTTTTTCTTTTTAAAAACCCATCTCACTATTTATCAAAAGAACTCACCTCTCAGGGCTTATCTTAGTGAATTTCTAAAAGCACATTGTACTGATTTAAATTTGCCAGATCTTCGATAGAATTAACGTCTGTCATTCTTGCATGTTCTTCCACTTCTTTTTTAGATTCGATTTGTTTGATGCATTTTCTAAAACGTCTCACCTCTTCTAAATTTGACAAAATAAGTCCGGGAACAGGCACACTTTTCCCCTCATTATCTTTAGCCACCATGGTAAAATAAGATGAATTACAATGTTTGATGGCTCCCGTTTGGATATTCTCAGCTTCCACACGAATTCCCACAATCATAGAACTTCTTCCCACATAATTTACCGATGCTTTCATGGTTACTAATTCTCCAACCTCAATAGGTTTTAAAAAGTTTACCGTATCCACAGAAGCGGTTACGCAATAATTGCCACTAAATTTTGAGGCTGATGCAAAAGCAATCTGGTCTAACAGCTGTAAAATATATCCTCCGTGAATTTTTCCACTAAAGTTAGTATGCGAAGGCAACATTAATTCTGATATACTTATTTTCGATGAAGAAACATGTTTGAAATCTGCGGTCATAATTTTTTATTTGTATTTGAATGGAAAGGTTTATTTGCGAACAGCTTGGATGAAACTACGTTTTTAATTTAAAGATTGATTTTCATCTGAATTAGAAGCTCTGGCAATAATATTTTCAGGAAGCGATTTTTTAGCCTTCGCTCCCATTTTCTTTAATTTTTCGACACTTGAAATCAGATTTCCTCTTCCGTCTACCAACTTGCTCATGGCATTTTCGTATTCCGTTTTTGTGTCTTTTATTTTATTTCCAATACGTACCAAATCGGTAACAAATCCCTCAAATTTGTCGTATAATGCTCCTGCCTGTCTGGCAATTTCAAAGGCATTTTCCTGTTGTTTTTGATTGGTCCACATACTATCAATAGTTCTTAAAGTCGCTAGTAAGGTTGTAGGAGTTACAATAACTATGTTTCGATCAAACGCTTTATTGTACAAGGTCGAATCTTCGTTTAAAGCAATCGCAAAAGCAGGTTCAATGGGGATAAACAATAAGACAAAATCCGGGCTCTCGATTTGATACAAATCATGATAATTTTTGCTTCCCAACTGCTCGACATGTCTTTTAATAGAGTTTACATGTTCTTTCAAGAAGTCCATTTTAAGAATTTCAGATTCTTCATTGATCCATTTTTCATAAGCAACCAGAGAAACTTTTGAATCGACGATCATCTTTTTACCGTCGGGTAAATTGATTACAACATCGGGCAAAACTCTGTTTCCTTCAGCATTTGTAAAACTTTGCTGTACTTCGTATTCTCTCCCCTTTTCTAAACCGGATTTTTCTAAAACACGTTCTAAAACCAATTCGCCCCAATTCCCCTGCATTTTACTGTCACCTTTCAAAGCCTTGGTTAAATTCAGGGTTTCTTTACTCATTTGGGCATTCATTTCACTCAATCCTAAAATCTGCTGACGCAAAGCTGCATGATAATCAATACTTTCTTTGTGGGTTTGTTCTACCTTTTTTTCGAATCCCTGAATTTTATCCTGCAAAGGCAGCAGGATGCTTTTCATATTTTCGCTATTCTGCTCCGTAAACTTTGCCGATTTCTCTTCCAGAATTTTATTCGCCAGGTTTTCAAATTCTTTGGTAAATTTCTCCTGAAGTTCGCTTACTTCATTCTTTTGTTCTTTATGACGTTCCCACAAGTTTTCAAAATCAACTTCTTTTTTAGAAAGCTGAATCGCGAGACTGTCTTTTTCGGTTCGGATATTCTCTTTTTCAGAACTGCTCAGATGGAGCTGTTTTTCAAAATTTCTTCTTTCGTTTTCAAACTGCTCTTTCTGAATTTGTAATTGATTTGTGGTGGCACTCAACCTTTCTTCCAGACTCACTTTTTCGGATTGAAATCGTGCAGCAAATAACGTCTTTCCTAAATATATCCCTAGAAATAACGCAGCTGTGAAGGCTAACAAATACGGAAGAAATTCAAACATAATTACATTTTTACATAAAGTAAAAGTACACAATAATACGAAGTGCTTTATTCTAAATTAGAAATTTCACGAATCCCTAATCTCGAAAAATAAAATCATTATTCTAAAAAAATAAAAAAAATCACGCAACCATTTCCAAAAGAAGACATCTACTAATTATAAACTATTAAAATATTGTTATGAAAAAATTAATGCTAAGCTTGTTTATAGCTTTTGGATTCAGTGCCTGCTCCCTTAATAATGAAGATATGAATGTAGTTTGCGGAGAAAGTGAAGACTTAGCTTTTACAGGAATTCCACTTTTATGCAACTATAGTGTTAAATCTTTACCTACCAATCCTGTTGCATTTTTAGCTGCTTCTGAAGAAAGATTGAATGCTTACTTCACCAAAAAAGAGAATACGTGTCCAAATGCTACTATTACACCTATCGATTTTAATAAAGAAATGATCGTTGGTATTTTCTCAGGACTTAAACCTACAGGTGGTTTTAAAATTAAGATAACCAGTATTGTTCAAAACAAATGTCAGATTCTGGTCAATTACTACGAAAAAGAACCTGAAGTGGGCGAGACAATTGCACCCGGGGCAACGTATCCGTCAGATTTCATTTTGATACCAAAAACAACTAAAACAATACTATTCAATAAAGTAGCAGACAACCGTGACAATGTCGTAATAGGAAGTTTCAGCGGTCAATGTACAGGTGCTGATTGTCAAAAATTCTATCAGATCAACGATTTTAATATCCAGAAATTCTTAAACGTTAAAGCTGGTGCTTACGATTTCGATCAATACCGCTATACGGCGACTACCAAAAAAGGAGATTACACGCTTTTCTTAAAATCGGTACCTGCTGAAATTTTAGCTTTAAAAGGACAAACTAAAACCTATGGCTCTCCGGATGCCGCAGATCAGGGAGGGGTATATTTTGAATTACGTCAGGGTATAAATGTTACTAAAATTACCATCGACAACAAAGATACTGCCGATCAAAGTGCCGAAATAAAAGCATTCAAAAAGGCTATTCAGGATAAAATAACAAGTCTAAAATAATCTGATTCATGAAAAAATATTTCTTATTTATCATCGTATGCGGTCTCTTTTCGTCGGCATATTCATTGGAATCTACGGGTATAAATTCAGGTTCAATTGTAAACACCTGGATTTGGGAAAAATCGATTGGAGGAAACAGTAATCCCTATACGGCAACTCCTAAAACGATCGGATTTAACAAAAAAGTCGTTTTTACACCAAACGGAAGAATAATCACGTACAAAAACAATGTTGAAATAAGAAATAGCGCCTATACAATTGAAAAAGGTGTTGGTTACTTTGATCAGGCCGAACATGACTTAATCACTTTTGAAGGCAAAACTTATGTCATAGAAAACCTTGACAATCAAAACCTAACCATTGTCAGCAATAATACCGATGCATCACGTACTATTTACAAAAGGTAGTTTTATAAGCTTATAAGAACTATTTTTGCAAAACCAAACAAACCACTTTTTTGAAAGACGATTTAGATAAATACATACGACTGTGCATCAAAAATGACAGAGAAGGGCAACTGAAAATCTATCAGTTGTTCTCTCCTGTTTTATATGGTATATGCCTGAAGTATATGAGAAATGAAGACGATGCCAAAGATGTATTTCAGGAGGCTTTTGTGATCGTTTTTCAGAAAATCGGCCAATATAAATTTGAAGGAAGTTTTGAAGGCTGGCTAAAACGTATTTTCATTAATAAACTGATTGAAACTCTGAACAAGAAGAAAAAAGAGAGTTTCTTTTTGGACGTTTTTGATCCGGATACTGATTTTGTTGAGGAGGAGGAATTGGATATTGCTCCGGTCGAACAGGAGAAACTGCTGGAATATATCCGGGATCTACCGGATCAGTACCGCACCGTTTTCAACCTGTATGTTTTTGAAAAACTAAAGCATAAAGAAATAGCCGAACTTTTAAAAATCTCTGAAGGAACATCAAAATCAAATCTAAATCGGGCCAAAAGCATTTTGCAAAAAAAAATAATGAGCATAAAAAATTTTAAAATAGCATGAAAAAGCAAAATATAGAAGATCTTTTTTCATCAATGGAAAACTTTTCAAGTGTTCCACCTCCTGAATTATGGAGTCAGATTGAAGAAAAATTAGACCAACCCAAAAAGAAAAAGAAGAAAGCTATTCTTTGGTGGTCGGCTGCTGCATGCTTATTATTAGGGTTGCTGCTTCCTTCTGTTTTACATTTTACCTCTACTTCGGCAATTCAAACGGTAAAAAATGGCGCGATAGAAAACAATAGTGTGGTTCTTGATGAGAAGAAAAATAATCCAAACTCTAACAAAACAATTCAAAGTAAAGAGAATAATGCTGTTGTAAATACCACTCAGCAAGAATCAAATCATACCGTTAGTAACTCTTCTCTGAAGAACAGTACAAATTCGTCTGAGCTTTCTATAAAAAATCACAATCAAAAAACGGCAGTTGCTCATTCTGATGTAACAAATAAGGCTAATTCAGGGAATGCAAATCTGAACTCCACTCTTCAAAAGAGAAATGAAGATCATACCGCAACCCAAAAAGTAATTGTTTCTGCCCAAACAAATACAGCCCATTCAGATCCATCAAATGCATTCAATTCTGCTTCAACAAATCAATTTCTAAATCCAACGGGGAAAAATTCCAATCAAAATGTAGCTGAAAAAATGTATGCTGCCGGGAAAAATAATCCATTAGCTTCTTATTCAAAAAATCATTCTATTAGTGCTGATAAAAAAGCTGCTAATCAAATAGTAGCGGAACAAACTTTTAGTGCAGGAAAGGCAAACCCTTTCTATCCAAATTCAAAAAATAAGGTGTCGGCTTCTGTTTTCGAAGAGCAATTGCCTGCTAAAAATAACATTAGTACAGCTTTAAGTGCTGTGAACCCGCTTTCTGATAAGCATCAGAAAACTGCTGTTGAAAACACATTCCCAGGCAGAGAATTAACAGGTAATTCAAAAAACAATTCGAAATTCAGTACCGTTTTAAGCAAGCAGGATTCCGTTCAGTTGGCAGAACTTCAAAACTTAGAAAAAGGTATAATTAATCCGGAAGAGAAAAACGAGAAAGAAAAGAAAACTACCATTTCTAAAGGAGAAAGATGGGCCGTTGAAGTTTTTGCCGGATTAGCCAACTCGGAAAATTATAAAAATGACAAAACGCTGGGCAATGTAAACGACTCAAAACAGGGAAGTACTTACGGTGTTAAAACAAAATATAAAATCAACAAAAAATGGGCCGTTGGTTCAGGTTTTAAGATCAACGAATTAGGACAAAGTGTTGCTGATGTATCGTACATAAGCAATGGCCCGCCTAATGCTGGCATGACTTCTAATGACTATTTTAATCAAAATGCAACAGTAGTCGCAGCAGCTCCCCAAATTAGCACTAGTTCAGGTTACATTTTTGTTTCTAAAAACACTACAAATGCGTTAAAACAAAATAACATTGAGAGCAATTCTATTGAGAGTGGGAATCTGGATCAAAACTTAAGATATATCGAAATGCCTTTAGAGGTTTCGTATTCTGTTTTCAGTAAAAACAGGACCAACATCAATATCAATACCGGTGGTTTTGTGGGAAAACTGATTTCAAATAATATGGCCTTAAACGGAAATTCGATTGGTCAGAATGTCAATGCCAACGATTTCATCTACGGTTCTACATTAAGTAGTACTTTACAATATCGCGTTTACAAGAAAACAAGTGTTTTTGTGGAGCCTGCTATGAATTATTACGTTAATCCACTAAGCAGCCAATCTTTTAATCAGTTTCAATGGGGCTTAAATTTTGGATTGAATGTTACTTTTTAAAGTTCTTTTTGTGGTAGTTTTACCAAAAAATTACTTAGAAAAAACGATAAAATGATCCTCAAAAATAATGGGACCGATCCGGAGTCACTACCTAAAGATCTTATAATTGCCAAAGAAATACTTTACGATTGTTGCGATTTTGACCTCACTCAACCTCAACCGGAAGCTGAAAGCAATGAGTACGATGCTTACCGTTTTCGATTGAATCAGAAAAACATCCGTTACAGGAAAGCGAAAATCACACCCACCAAAACAGGTCAGTTTGTAACTTTATGGAAACGCAATACGACGGGAATTATTGAGCCTTTTGATTTCACAGACGCTATTGACTTTGTGATTGTCAGTGTTCGAAAGAACGAACTCTTCGGACAATTTGTTTTTCCTAAATCTGTTTTATTAGAGAAAGGTATTTTTACCACTTCGAAAAAAGAAGGCAAAAGAGCCACAAGAGTATATCCTCCGTGGGATGAAACAACAAGTAAACAAGCCCAGAAAACGCAGCAATGGCAATTGAATTACTTTTACTTCATTACGCCCGAAACAAATCTGAAACGATTCAAAATAATAATTTAGAAAAAACCTGTTCGGCTTAACGAACAGGTTTTTTTTGCAAAACAAAACCTATAATTTAAATTATTTATTATAATATTTTTCTTATATTTATAAAAATATACTTGTATGAAAAATATTAAAAAAATGGCAATCCTCTTAATGGTTTTAGGAGTTGCAGTGTTAACAGTTCGTTGTGTTTCAGAGGAAGCAGGAAGTGAACAAAAAATAGAGCAATCTATTAAGGTTAGTCAAACGAGGGTTTGGTTTGAACAGTATCAGTCAAAAGTAAAAATTGATTCGTCGTTTAAAAATCAGATTTATGATTGGAATAATGCAGCTGTAGAAAAGTTTGAAAATGGGTCTGAGGCACTTGTAGTTCCCGTTAGAGATAATAATCTGAGTGATGCTTATAAAGGTCAGAAAGTATTGTATTTATACCCTTTAGAAAATAAAAAAGATTTTTCGGCCACACTATATGAAATACTTCCATTATCAGAATCTTTAGAAAAAATAAAAAGTTCAGCGGATTTAGTTAACTTTAATGGATATATTATTGCCTGGGATTTAGAAAGGGGATTTGTAAATGGAGCCAAATTTGAAAACTCCAGTACGACAGCAGCGCTAACAGGACTTAGGGTAATCTCTCCGGTGGAGTCAGAACGTCTCAATAAATCGACTGCTAAGTCAGATTCAGATCCTTTTGAATTAGATGAAGTGATCATTCGAA
>NZ_AMYW01000059.1:0-9337 GCF_000335775.1 Flavobacterium sp. WG21 | reverse complement strand
CACCATAGGTTTTGACTTCTATCAAAATATTCCTGTAGAAGAACGTCTGAATCATACCATCTCCTATGACTTTAGATTGAAGAATCCCAATGGAAAGACTTTTTTGGTGAATCAAAAACTGACTCCTGTTTTCCTGACCAATGATGGGAAAATCTGGAAATCGATTTGTATTATCTCACTTTCTTCTGAATTGCAGTCGGGGAATATTAAAATTTATAAAAAGGGAGAAAATAAGATCTTCAGTTATGACCTTGAAGGAGATTTTTGGAAGGTGCTGAAAAAGATAGAACTGACCAGCCGTGAGAAGGAGGTTTTGCAATATTCTATAAGGGGTTTTACCATTGCCAACATGGCCGAAAGTATGTTTGTATCGGCTGATACAATTAAGTTTCACAAGAGAAAGTTGTTTACCAAACTGGGGGTAGGAAATATTGCTGAGGCCATCGCTTATGCCACCAGTAATAAACTGATTTAATATTCTTTTATTCTTATAAAAACTATGTTTCTATGCGTGGAGTATTTCCACGCAGATTTTTTCTGTCGTATCTTTTCTGTGGCTAAGGTTTAAACACATAGAAACATAGACTTTACAGCCTAAAATAAGGCGTTTCACTTTTAATAAAACGCAGAGCGTCACAATAGAGAAATGTGTTTCTATGAGACACTCTTTACTCTTTACTCTTTACACATCTCTTAAAACCTATCTATCTACGTGTTGAATGTTTTTCTCGCAGATTTGGCAGATTGTGCAGATTTTTGAAATCCTTATGCTCTCTAGCTATGCTTTAAACACATAGAAACATAGATTCTCCGGATAAAATTAAGACGTTTCACAATTTATATTTCACATCTAACACTCCAAAAATCTATGTCTCTACATGGTAAATTATCATTGCTAAAAGCCCAAAAAGGGATTCTATAAATCTTCATCTATAATTGCGGATAAATAAAACTCAGGGAATTTTTTGAATTTTTTACCGGTCGCAATATTAAAAAGCAAATGAGTACACAGAGCTGCTACCGACCATGATGCAATGGCCATTTGTGGCGGGGACTGACAGCCTTTTTCGATTTTGTATTTTTCAATAATACTGTCCATCCATTTTTGCGGATTTCCCCAAAATCTCAAATAACTTGAAGCGTAATCCATCATAGTCGATTCATTGAATTCTTCTTCTCCATTTGCCAGTGCGTTTAAAAGAAGGCCATCTCTGGCAATAACAGTTACCAGACTTCCCCATCCGATATTATAAGGATGCAGCACCGGAATGTCTAACTTTTGACAAGCGGTATCGAATATCAACGGTACCGGAGAAGAAAAGTCCAGCGTATTAATTGCCGCTTTGTGGCCTTTAATATGATCCCCTATGTTTTCGACCGTCAGAAAAAAATCAATGCAATTGATTTCTGCATTTTTATTGATTGATTTCAATCGTCTTGCCAAAGCATCTACTTTGTTAGAATCGATATCATCTTCTGTATAGTTCTGTCTGCTCAAATTAGACCGCTCTACCTGATCACCATCTACAATAGTGATTTTTTCAAAACCAAAACGCAGCGCACATTCCGCAATTACGCTTCCAATACCGCTTCCTGCCAGCAAAATTGGAAAATCTTTTATAATCTCTTGTTCTTCATCGCTTAGATAAAGTTTATTCTTTGAATAACGATCATCCATAGTATTATTTTTTATTCAAAATTAAACAGAAACAACCAGTACCCTTTTAACCTAAAGGGTAGTTTTTATCGTTTGATCCCCCAGTATCACTGATTTAACCACCTAAAAAACCATTACAAACTGTAAATCAACACACTAGATACAAAACAGAAAAAACAATTAAAGCACTTCAGTCAAAAAACAATTGAAATACAGCAAATTACAATAGCTGTAAAACAAAAAAACAGTTACAAGAATACTCCTGTAACTGTTTTTTTATACTCTTTTTTTAGATGAACTGTGGCTCTAAAAAACCAATTCTTCCCCAACAACAGAAGGAATCAACTGTTGTTTGTTTAAAATTTGTATGGATTCTATGTAACCGGCCAAGTTGGTAATTGTCGGCTCTTTGTATAATTCCTTAAGTTCAATTTTAATATTGAATTCTTTCTGAATCTTAGAAATTACCTGAGTGGCTTTCAGACTGTGTCCGCCAAGCGCAAAAAAGATATCACTTACTCCTATTTTCGTTTTTTGTAAAACTTCCTCCCAGATGGCGACAAGCTTTTCTTCTATTTCATTGGTCGGAGCAATATACTCCTGTTGGATAACATCCTCTGTGCTTACCGATGGCAATGCTTTTTTGTCGATCTTACCGTTGGGTGTCAGAGGGAATTTATCCAGGAAAACATAAAAGCTCGGTAACATATATTCCGGTAATTCTCTCGAAAGTGATTGACGAAGCTGTTGTTTGTCAATAGTTGCAGTGCTTACCAAATAACTAACAATGACCGGATCTCCATTTACAGTTGCTGTGATGACCACACACTGATCGATATCTTCCTGTGATTGCAATACCTGCTCGATTTCTCCGAGTTCAATACGATGTCCTCTGATTTTAACCTGACTGTCTTTTCGGCCTATGTAAGCGATGGTACCGTCGGGCAACCATTTGCCCAGATCACCTGTTTTGTAGAGCTTTGTGTTCTCGTTAAATGGGTTTTTAATAAACTTTTCTGCGGTGAGTTCCGGTTGGTACAAATACCCTCTGGACAAACCATCACCGGAGATACAGATTTCTCCAATTACCCCTACAGGCTGCAATGCCAGCTCTTCTGAGAGTACATAAAACTGGGTGTTGTCCAGTGCTTTCCCAATAGGTACGGAATTTTCGTAAGTCCCTTCTACTCGGTAATAACTGCTGTAGGTGGTGTCTTCTGATGGTCCGTACAGGTTTCTAATAGCAATGCCGGAGTCTGTAAAATAGTTGGCGATACTCACCGGGAATGCTTCTCCGGCAAGGTTGATTCCAACAGCATTCTCAAAAGTGGTTCCTTTTTCGATCAGGGTATGAATTACCGATGGCACGGTATTGATTAGTACGTTTTTGTCGCTCTGGATATAATCTCCTATCGATAATCCATTGGCCAATAAACGTATTTGTTTTCCGATACTTAAAGGATAGAAAAATTCATAAACAGACAGATCAAAACAATGTGAGGTTACGGCGTATAAAATATCAAAATCGGTATCGCTAAATTCTCTTTGTGACCAGCATAACATAGCCACAGCGTTCTGATGGGTGATCATGACTCCTTTTGGTTTTCCTGTAGATCCAGAGGTGTAGATGATGTAGCCCAGATGCTGTGCAGTAAAAGAAATCTGCGGAAGAGATTTTGATATGGATTCTGCTTGTCTGAAGGCTTCTAAAAGACTGTCGTCTATGGTGATTTTACATTTACTGTCTTGCTCGATGTACTCAATTCTTTGCGTCGGATAGTTGGGATCGATCGGAACGTAAGCGCATCCTGATTTTAAAACGGCCAATAAAGCAATAGGCAGCCACTCGCTACGGCCCAGTTTTACACCTACTAAATCTTCTACGGTTAAGTTGTAATTACTTAACAGGTAGTGTGATAATTCATTAGAAACCTCATCGAGTTCTTTATAGGTAAAACTTTTTGTATCGGTTACTAAAGCGATCTGCTCCGGGGTTTTCTTCGCCTGATTGACAAATAAGTCAACCATGGTATCATCCTTAGGATACGCTACTGCTGTGTCGTTAAAATCCTGTAACAATTGTGTGGTCTCGGCTTCGCTCAGGTAGTTGAGTGTAGCTACTTTTTGCTCCGGATTTTGGATGGCTTTGGTTAAAAAAGTATCTAAATGATTCGCTAAACAAGCTACAAATTCTGATTCATAAATATCAGTATTGTATTCGATGTATAGGCCTAGTTCTCCTTGATATTCCGCGAAAGCAAAGGTTAAATCAAATTTGCTGAAGGGTCTTTTCAACTGCTTGTAGGATGTTATTTCAACACCGTTTATGGTTAGGTTTTCAGACGCCAATAATTCCCGTTGATTTTGAAATACCACTAAAACATCAAACAAAACCGAACGGCTTAAATCTCTTTTAAGATCAAGCGCTTCTACCAAACTATCAAAAGGATAATCCTCGTGAGAATAGGCTTTTAATAAGGTTTCTTTTTGTATCTTCAGTAACTCTTCAAAACTTGTTTTTTCTTCAAAAGCAGTTCGAATGGCCAGCGTATTTAAATACAACCCAACCTGGTTTTCCAGATCACTGTGTTTTCTTCCCGCTATCGGTGTTCCCAAAATGATGTCCCTGTTGTTAGCATATCTGGACAATACTCCATTTATTCCTGCCATTAAAAGCATAAAAAGTGTTACCCCATTCTGCTGTGCATGAGTGTTAAACTGAGTGGTAATTTCTTTTGAGAAGGAATGTTTTATCCCTGAACCGTTATACGTTTTAAGCTTCGGTCTTACTTTATTGGAAGGCAGTTCCAAAACCGGCAAATCTCCTGAAAATGTCTCTAGCCATACCGCTTTAGATTTTTCCAATACTGCTTGTCTGGACGGGCTGTTTTGCCATTCTGAATAATCTTTGTACTGAATAGGCAAGTCCGATAATACAATCTCATTTCCTATAACCAATCCATTATAAATGGTTATAAATTCTTTACTCAATATCCCCATCGACCAGCCATCGCCAATAATGTGATGCATATTGAGCATTAGAATATGATGATCTGTAGCTGTCTTTACGATCTCTCCTATAAAAAGAGGTCCTTTTTCTAAATCAAAAGCATGTCTTTGAAGTGTATTAGCATGATTGCTCAAAACTTCAGCTGTAACATTATTTAAATCTGTAAACTGTAAAGCTTCACTGTATTGAGCCATCGGAACAATATACTGTCCCAAATTACCCTGATCATCTTCTTTAAAAATGGTTCGTAAGCTCTCATGTCTCTTCACTAAAATTTGAAAGGCTTCGGCTAATTTTTCAAATTCCAACACTCCTTTAAACTCAAAGGCATTAAATAGGTTATAGGCTGAATTACCCGTCTCAAACTGACTTAAGGTCCACAAACGGTGCTGAGACGAAGTAAGTGCATAAGATTCTTTTATGGCAGCTTTGGGAATAGACTCTGACGATGAAAGTAATTTGGTCAGTTCGTTTTTATATGCTTTAATGTCTTCAATAATTTCAGGAGTTAAAGCCCCCTTCGGAGCAGTAATTTTCAAATCCCCATTTTCAACCCGAAGTCTGATATTCAAGGATTGTAACGTATGTAGTAAATTTTTTATCACGATATCATTTTTTAAATAAATTAAAAAGCATCTCTGTTTTTCAGAATCATTATATTCTCATCTCACTAGTTAGCATCAAAAAATACTATCGACTGAATTGAGATAACTTTATATCATAATTTCATCCAAATCATCAACCGACTCTCCGGCCAATTCATTCTGAAACACAATAAATTTCAGTTTTTCCGAAACTCCAATAACATTCTGAGTTTCATACAAATCCTCAATAGAAAATCTCGTATCAAAAGCCTTGTTTATTCTGTTGATTAAAACGGTAGCTTTTAAACTGTTCCCTCCCAATTCAAAGAAATTATCCGTAATGCCAATTTTCTCCAGTTTTAGAATGTCTTCCCATATGGCTACCAGTTTTTCTTCGATTTCATTGGTCGGAGCCACATATTCTTGTTGGATGACATCCTCTGTGCTTACTGATGGTAATGCTTTTTTGTCGATCTTACCGTTGGGAGTCAGAGGGAATTTATCTAAAAACACATAAAAGCTCGGTAACATATATTCCGGTAATTCTTTCGAAAGTGATTGACGAAGCTGTTGTTTGTCAATAGTTGCAGTGCTTACCAAATAACTAACAATGACCGGATCGCCATTTACCGTTGCAGTAACTACCACACACTGATCGATATCTTCCTGTGATTGTAATACCTGCTCGATTTCTCCGAGTTCAATACGATGTCCTCTGATTTTAACCTGACTGTCTTTTCGGCCTATGTAAGCGATGGTACCGTCGGGCAGCCATTTACCCAAATCGCCAGTTTTGTAGAGCTTTGTGTTCTCGTTAAAAGGGTTAGTAATAAACTTTTCTGCGGTGAGTTCCGGTTGGTACAAATACCCTCTGGACAAGCCATCACCTGAGATACAGATTTCTCCAATTACCCCTAAAGGCTGCAATGCCAGCTCTTCTGAAAGGACATAGAACTGGGTGTTGTCCAGTGCTTTTCCAATAGGTACGGAATTTTCGTAAGTCCCTTCTACTCGGTAATAACTGCTGTAAGTGGTGTCTTCTGATGGTCCGTACAGGTTTCTAATAGCAATGCCGGAATCTGTAAAATGGTTGGCGATACTTACCGGAAACGCTTCTCCGGCAAGGTTAATTCCAACAGCATTCTCAAAAGTGGTTCCTTTCTCTATCAGGGTATGAATTACCGATGGCACGGTATTGATTAGTACGTTTTTGTCGCTCTGAATATAATCTCCTATTGATAATCCATTAGCCAATAAACGTATTTTTCTTCCGATACTTAAAGGATAGAAAAATTCATAAACGGACAGATCAAAACAATGTGAGGTTACGGCGTATAAAATATCAAAATTAGTATCGCTAAATTCTCTTTGCGACCAGCATAACATCGCCACAGCGTTCTGATGGGTGATCATGACTCCTTTTGGTTTTCCTGTAGATCCTGAAGTGTAAATGATGTAGCCCAGGTGCTCAGAACTGAAAGAGATCTGCGGAAGAGATTTTGATATAGATTCTGCTTGTTTAAATCTTTCGATAAAGCTATCGTCTATGGTGATTTTACATTTACTGTCTTGTTCGATGTACTCAATTCTTTGCGCCGGATAGTTGGGATCGATCGGAACGTAAGCGCATCCTGATTTTAAAACGGCCAATAAGGCAATAGGCAACCACTCACTGCGGTCCAGTTTTACGCCTACCAAATCTTCTACGGCTAAGTTGTAATGGCTTAACAGGTAGTGTGAAAGCTCGTTAGAAATCTCATCGAGTTCTTGGTAGGTAAAACTTTTTGTATCGGTTACTAAAGCGATTTGCTCCGGTGTTTTCTTCGCCTGATTAACAAATAAGTCAACCATAGTGTGATCCTTAGGATACGCTACTGCTGTGTTGTTAAAATCCTCTAGCAATTGTGTGGTCTCGGCTTCGCTCAGGTAGTTAAGCGTGGCTACTTTTTGCTCCGGATTTTGAATGGCTTTGGTTAAAAAGTTTTCTAAATGAGCCGCTAGTCGCACTACAAATTCTGATTCATAAATATCGGTATTGTATTCGAAATCTAAAGCCATTTCTCCCTGATATTCTGAAAAAGCAAAGGTTAAATCAAATTTACTAAATGACTTTTTCAGATTTTTATAAGGTTTTATTTCAACACCGTTTATGGTTAAACTTTCAGACCCTAACAATTCCTGCTGATTTTGAAATACCACTAAAACATCAAACAAAACCGAACGGCTTAAATCTCTTTTAAGATCAAGCGCTTCTACCAAACTGTCTAAAGGATAGTCCTGATGCGAATAGGCATTGAGCAGGGTTTCTTTTTGTAGGGTCAGTAACTCTTCAAAACTTGTTTTTTCTTCAAATGTGGTTCGAATGGCCAGCGTATTTAAATACAACCCAACCTGATTTTCCAGATCACTGTGTTCTCTTCCGGCTACGGGAGTTCCTAAAATAATGTCTCTGCTGTTGGTGTATCTGGACAGTAATCCGTTTATTCCGGCCATTAAAACCATAAAAGGAGTTACCCCATTTTGCTGGGCATAAGTGTTAAGTGCGGTGGTACTCTCTTTTGAGAAGGAATGTTTTATTCCTGAACCGTTATACGTTTTAAATTTAGGCCTTACTTTATTGGAAGGCAGTTCCAAAACCGGCAAATCTCCTGAGAATATCTCTAACCATAAAGCTTTGGATTTTTCCAATACTGCTTGTCTGGACGGGCTGTTTTGCCATTCTGAATAATCTTTGTACTGAATAAGTAAGTCCGGTAATACGATCTCATTTCCTATAACCAATCCATTATAAATGGTTACAAATTCTTTACTCAATACCCCCATTGACCAGCCATCGCCAATAATGTGATGCATATTGAGCATTAGAATATGATGATCTGTAGCTGTCTTTACGATCTCTCCTATAAAAAGAGGTCCTTTTTCTAAATCAAAAGCATGTCTTTGAAGTGTATTAGTATGATTGCTCAGGGCTTCAGCTGTGGCATTACTTAAATCTCTAAACTGTAAAGCTCCACTGTATTGAGCGGCCGAAACAATATGCTGTCCCAGATTCCCTTGTTTATCTTCTTTGAAAACGGTACGTAAACTCTCATGTCGTTCTATCAAAATTTGAAAGGCTTCGGCTAATTTTTCAAATTCCAGCGCTCCTATAAATTCAAATGCAGCAAATAAGTTATAGGCCGAGTTACCGCTCTCAAATTGACTTAAGGTCCACAAACGGTATTGTGAAGAAGTAAGTGCATAAGATTCTTTTATCGCTGCGTTGGGAATTGATTCTGACGATGACAACAAGCTAATAAATCTATTTTTATGGATCTTAATGTCCTCAATAATTTCAGAAGTTAAAGTCCCCTTTGGAGCATTAATTTTCAAATCGCCGTTTTCTACCCGAAGTCTGATATTTAAGTTTTCTAATGTATGTATTAAGTTCTCTATCATGATATTATTTTTAAAGTAAACTTTAGCAGTGCATACTCCATTTTTAGAATGACTGCACAATTATATTAGTAAAATGGTGGTAAGTGATCATTTATTTTGTTCTGTAAACTCTGATTCATTTCGGTTTTAATCAAGATAGCACAACTGTAAAGTGTAATCCTGATTAAGCTATAAAATGAAACTCGCGATTAGATTTTATAGTAAACCGTTGGGGTAAAAAATAGTACACACCTTAAATTATATCAATATCTCATCCAGATCATCAGCTGTTTCTACAGCTAATTCATTTTGAAACAGAATAAATTTTAATTTCCTGAAAACCCCTGTGATGTCCTGAGTCTCATATAAGTCCTGAATAGTAAGTCTTGTATCAAAAGTTCTGTTTATTCTGTTGATTAAAACGGAAGCTGTTAAACTGTTTCCTCCCAATTCAAAGAAATTATTGGTGATTCCTATTTTCTCTCGTTTTAGAATGTCTTCCCATATTCCTACCAGTTTTTTTTCGATTTCATTGGTTGGAGCCACATATTCCTGTTGGATAACATCCTCTGTGCTTACTGATGGTAATGCTTTTTTATCGATCTTACCGTTGGGTGTCAATGGAAATTTATCTAAAAACACATAGAAGCTAGGTAACATATATTCCGG
>NZ_AMYW01000058.1:0-9399 GCF_000335775.1 Flavobacterium sp. WG21 | reverse complement strand
TTNTTTTGAGCTTTGTTACTTTTCCACAGCCACAATCTTAGCTGCTTAGAACCTTAGCAACTTAGTACCTTAATAAACTATATTTTTGTAAATACCAACCCAACCGGAGAACACAATCCAATTCTCTTGCCTGTATCGGTTAATTTCCCGGTCGTTTTATCTCTTTTAAAAATAATAATGTCATTCGTATATTGATGTCCTACTAAAAGAAAATTACCCGTAGGATCAATCGCAAAATCTCTTGGGCCTTTTCCCAGCGTACTCACCTGCTCTACCAATTCAATCCCTCCATTTTTCTGAATCTTATAAACGGAAACAGAATTTGCATCGACACGATCTGAAACGTATAAAAATGCTCCGTCAGGCGAAATTTTGATGGCTGCCGCTCCGGTTCCTCCTTTAAATCCTTTTGGCAAAATGCTGGTCTCTCCAATTACTTTCAAATTTCCGTTTGGGTCAAAACTAAAAGTCGTTAGAGTACCGTCTAATTCCTGAACCAAATACACAAATTTACCGTCTTTACTAAACGTCAAATGCCTTGGTCCGCTTCCCGGTTTTACATCTACAGACCCTTTCAGTGTTAAAACTTCATTTTTAGAATTCGGATTGTATTTATACACAAAAACTTTATCCAGACCTAAGTCATTAGACAAAACAAACTTTTTATCAGGGGAATAAGCCACCATATGTACGTGTGCTTTTTCCTGACGCGCCGCATTAATTCCTTTTCCTGCATGCTGAACCAACTGCTGTGCTTCAGAAATGCTTCCATCGGCATTCTTCTTAAAAACAGCAATATTTCCTCCTGAGTAATTCGCGACAAGCACATTTTTATCATCATTAATCAAATGACAGGGATCAGCGCCCATTGCATCATTTTTATTTAGAAAAGTTAATTTTCCAGATCCTGCATCATAACCAAAAGCACTAACAGAGCTGTGAGTCCCGTTTTCGTTTACGGCATACACAAACTTATTGTCTGCTGAAACCGATAAATAACTTGGGCTTACTACATTTTCTGAGGAACTTTTCAATTTAAAATCACCGGAATCGGCATTAAAATCATAAACGTAAATTCCATTACTCTGACAAGTATTCGTGTAAGTTCCTACCAGCAAATTAAATTTGTTCTGAGCCTGTAAACCCGCACAGGACAAAGCAGAAAAAAGCAGTATATATAATCTTTTCATAATTCTTAAATTGTTTTAGATACGCTAAAATAGCGAATAATATCTTCTCCGAACCCATTTTTTTGTTACAAATGGGATTACAAAAGTTAGATTTTTCAGACGATACAAACCGTTTCTTCAACAAAAAACGATCTAAATTCATTAAAAAGAATAGCCAACGGCGTTTGCTCATAATCTGCTCTATAACTAATAGGGTTTGAGTAAAAATTTGTATTTTTGACCAGTGTCTTCGCGAAAAATAAAACGTAGTGAAGTAAATCGAAGCCCGAATGCATTTTAAACATCCCGAAATTCTATACTTTCTGTTCTTGTTAATTGTTCCAATTTTGGTTCATTTATTTCAATTACGACGTTTTAAAACCTCCTTTTTTACTAATGTCCGCTTCCTGAAAGAGATCTCTGTTCAGACCCGAAAGAGCTCAAAAATCAAAAAGCGATTGTTATTAGCCACCCGCTTGCTGCTATTAACTTGTATTATTCTGGCTTTTGCCCAGCCTTTTTTTGAGGCTAAAGACAGTAAAAATGCTGCCAACGAAATGTACATCGTTCTCGATAATTCGTTTAGCATGCAGGCGAAAGGAAAAAAAGGAGAACTACTAAAACGTGCCGTGCAGGAACTTCTTGAAAACACGCCCGAAAATGCCTCTTTTTCACTGTTGACTAACACTGAAAACTATTGGAATACCGATATCAAATCATCAAAAAGTGCACTGCAAAACCTAAAATATAGCGCTACACCTTTTGAACTTCCGTCAATAATAGCAAAGATCAAAGCACACAAATCAGCTCATAAAAAAGATATTGTAATTATTACCGATGCGGTAGGTCTTACCGGGAAGGACATAAAAAACCTTGACACCGAAGAGAAACCTTATTTTATTATTCCGGAAGCGGAACAGAAAAACAATATTGCCATTGACAGTGTTTTTATCAATCAGACTCTGGAGAATTTCTATGAGATAAGCGTTAATCTCTCTGCTTACGGAGAAGATTTCAAACCTGTTTCGATGGCTCTGTACAATCAAAACAAACTGATTGCCAAAACCATTATCCATTTTGATGCAAAGAAAAAGAAAATAGACTTTACCATTCCGAAAGAAGCTTTTCATGGTTACGTTGTTATTGAAGACAATGGATTAGCGTACGACAACAAGCTTTATTTCAGCATCCTGAAAACAAAGAAAACAAACATCATCAGTATTGGTGAACCTGAAAAAAGTAATTTCTTATCCCGAATTTATACATCGGCAGAATTCAACTACAACAACTATTCGATCAGCAACCTGGATTACAACAGTTTAGACAAACAAAATACCATTATTCTAAACGAACTGACAGAAGTTCCCCAGGCCTTACAAACTACCTTAAAAGCATTTGTCGCTAAAGGTGGTAATTTAGTAGTGATCCCTTCCGAAAAAACAGCTATTTCTAATTTGAATTCTTTCTTGGGTAATTTTGGAAAAATTCAGTTTACCGCTCTTGAAAACAAGGCGAAATTAATCACCAAAATCAATTTTGATCATCCATTATTCTCTGGTGTGTTTGAGAACAAAATCACGAACTTTCAATATCCAAAAACAAACAGTTCTTTTGGCATTTCAAGTCCGTACCCAGCCGTTTTATCCTACGAAGACCAAAGCGTATTTGTAACAGCCATTCAAAATCCGGTTTCGGGAATTACGGTCTTTACGGCACCTATTAATGCCACAAATTCAAACTTTCAGCAGTCTCCTTTGATTGTTCCATTATTTTATAAAATGGGGCAGAACAATCAAAAAACCGGGGTTAACGCTTTGATTATAGGCAGTAATCAGCCTTATTTTGTCGATGTATTATTAACGAAAGATGCCATTTTGGAAGTAAAAGGAAATGATGATTCCTTTATTCCCATTCAGCAAATACTAAACAACAAAGTTAAACTCACCTTTAATGATTTCCCAGAAACAGCTGGGAATTATAGTGTTTTTGACCGAAAAGAATGGGTCGAAAATCTAAGTTTTAATTACAAAAGAAGCGAAAGTGACCTGAGTCAGGTAAATACCAATGTGGTTTCTGATTTTAAAACAGCGGATACGATTTCGACCATTTTTAACACCTTACAAACGGAGCGAACAGACAGCCAAATTTGGAAATGGTTTGTTATCTTTGCACTGTTATTTTTAGCATTAGAAATGGCAATAATAAAATTTGTAAAGTAGTTCTTTTAGCTTGTATGTCATTTCGACGTAAGGAGAAATCACACTTGCTGAGAACGCACTGCACAGAATATTGAAATGCGATTTCTCCTTACGTCGAAATGACAAACGAGAATCTGTAAAATAATAAATAAATTTCTCTACATATGAAAATAATCATCAGAAGCGCCAAAATAATCGATTCAGAGAGTCCGTTTCACAATCAGACCGTTGATCTTTTAATTGCAGATGGTTTAATTGAAAAAATAGGAACTTCACTTCCTGAAATTGATAATGCAAAAGAGGTAAAATTTGATCACTTACATCTTTCTCAAGGTTGGTTTGACAGCAGCGTTTCTTTTGGAGAGCCGGGTTACGAAGACAGAGAAACGATCGCCAACGGATTGAATGTTGCGGCAAAAAGCGGTTTTACAGCCGTTGCTCTTCAACCCAACTCCTTCCCTGTTATTGACAATCAATCACAGGTAAATTTTGTAAAAAATAAGGCAAACGGTTTTGCTACTGAACTTTTCCCAATTGGAGCTTTAACTAAAGCCAGCGAAGGAAAAGATATGGCTGAGCTTTACGATATGAAAAATGCCGGAGCTGTTGCTTTTGGAGACTACAACAAAAGTATCGACAACGCCAATGTACTTAAAATTGCTTTACAATATGTACAGGATTTTGATGGTTTAGTGATTACCTATGCACAAGACCCTAATTTAAAAGGAAATGGTGTTGCTAATGAAGGAATCGTTTCAACAAGATTAGGACTTAAAGGAATTCCTGCTCTGGCCGAAGAGCTTCAAGTTGCCAGAAACTTATTTCTACTAGAATATACCGGTGGAAAATTACACATCCCGACCGTCTCTACTGCAAAAACTGTCGCATTAATTCAAGAAGCAAAAGCAAAAGGCTTGCAAGTTACTTGCAGTGTTGCTGTACATCATTTGGTACTAACCGATGAAAAACTGGAAGAATTTGACACCCGTTTTAAAGTAACGCCACCACTACGAAGCGAAGCAGACAGAAAAGCTCTTTTAAACGCAGTTTTAGACGGGACTATTGATATGATTACTTCCGATCATAATCCAATTGATATTGAATTCAAAAAAATGGAATTCGACACCGCTAAAAATGGAACAATTGGTCTGGAAAGTGCTTTTGGTGCTTTATTAACGGTGCTGCCTTTAGAGACTGTAATTGAAAAATTAACGTTGGGTAAAACGGTTTTCGGAATTGAAAACAGTGTCATAGCAGAAGGTTCAAAAGCCAATTTCACTTTCTTTACTCCGGAAGGAAAATCAACTTTTACCAAAGAAAACATTCTATCCAAATCTAAAAACTCTGCTTTTTTAGGAGCAGAAATCAAAGGTTCTGTTTATGGAATATTCAATCAAAATCAACTTGTTACCTCTAAATAATTACAATGAACAATTCAATTGAAAAGGGAAAACCAATCGCTATCACCAGTTATATTTTGATTATTGGGGTACTAATCGCAATGTCGATGAACTCTGAAGACAAAAACAGCTTTGCTTCTTTTCACATTCGTCAGGCATTAGGATTGTCTTTAACCTTTATTTCGTTCGGAGCCATCATCAGCAATTTTGACAGCTTCTTTATTACTTTCCCCATGTGGATCTGTATTTCAATTTTATGGACTTACGGCATTTTTACTGCCATTCAGGGACAAACAAAACCAATTCCGTTAGTGGGAGAGCTTTTCCAAAAATGGTTTCAAAAAATAGGGTAAATTTTAAATTACATTCTTTGTCAGACTTCGACTTCGCTCAGTCTGACAAGTTTTATCTTCGCTCAGCCTGACAAACATTATCTTAACTCAGTCTAGCAAGATTCGAATTCGCTCAGCCAAACAAGATTCGAATTCGCTCAGCCTAACGAGATTTGTCTTAATAGTTAATACATACTACAAGTTACATTTTACATTTCACAACTCACATCTTACACTTAAAAATGAATCTATCTCTAGAATATAAAATACAAGAACCAAAAGTTATCTTAGATAAAAATCCTGTTTTAATTTTATTACACGGATACGGCAGCAACGAAGCCGATTTATTCTCATTTGCAACCGAACTTCCTGATCACTATTACATTATTTCAGCCAGGGCACCTTATGATTTACAATATGGCGCTTACGCCTGGTATGCGATTAACTTTGATGCAGATCAGAATAAATTTTCTGACAATGAACAAGCAAAAACCTCCCGTGATGTAATTGCCGGCTTTATTGATGAATTAACAACTAACTACCCTATTGATCCTAATAATGTAACTTTGGTTGGTTTCAGCCAGGGATCCATTTTGAGTTATTCCGTTGCACTTTCATATCCTGAAAAAGTACAACGTGTAGTGGCAATGAGCGGTTATTTTAATGAAGATATCATCAAAGATGGTTATGATAAAAATGACTTTAAAAACCTAAAATTCTTTGCCTCACACGGAACTGTCGATCAGGTAATCCCAATCGAATGGGCCAGAAAAACGCCTGCAATTTTAGAACATTTGAATATTCCAATCACCTACAAAGAATATCCTGTTGGGCATGGTGTTGCTCCGCAAAATTTCTTTGATTTTAAGAACTGGCTGACGGAATAGTTTTCAGTAAAAAGTAAAATGTGAGATGTAAAAATGATTGGTTTATCAGTTTTACATCTCACATCAAAAGCTATAAAAGTCGAAACGTTATAATCTATTCGCCTGTATAAATAATTTTCCCGGCTTTCTTTAAAACATAACCTTTCCAGGGAATTAACTGCAGATCACCTTTAATCCAAGGCTCTCCTTCTGATTTTCTTTCTAAAAGGATTACTTCATCTTGAGTATCCAGAAAAAGCTCTGCTTTATTTCCGTCAAAAATAACATAAGCTACAGTGGAATATGTTTTTCCATCTTCGGCATGAGCTAATTTTGTACCGACTTCAAAAAGACGAACACATTCTTTCTTAAGAGCCGACCAGGTGTAACCCGCAGAAGGTTTACATCCATGAGCATCCGAATCTCCTCCAACAACAGCTGGTTTAACTTCTTCTTTCTTTTCAAAATTTTTATTCTCTTCTGCGACTTTCTTCCCGCAAGAAAATGAAAGTCCCGCAATAATAGCAAGCAAAAACACCTTTTTCATAAGTCGAATATTTAGTTAAACTGGCCTGGAAGTAAGAAAAGAGCTTCTTACTTTTGATACAGCCAGGTTTGGTTTACCTCAAAAGTAATACTTTCGTCATCATTAACAAAGTACTTCAACAATACTTCTCCCCACATTTCACCATTGCTGTAATCTGCAATAATCCATCTGTGATTTAAAATTTTCACCTTATTGATGATGAATTTGTTCGGACCAATTTTGTCTTGTCCGGTATAAGGATTCCCGTTTGGGTTTGCATTTAAATCCAATAGTTTCTCTGTTACCAGCGGAATTAGTTTTTCATATAAAATAACTTTTCCTCCGGTTGCACTATTGTCAAAATAATTCTGTGCATTTTCATTGTGCTCCAAAGAAAAATAATCTGCTTCCGCCAATTTTGTTGACACCAAATTAATACTGTCTCTCAGCTTTTTGGTCGTTTTTACATATCTGTCCTGCTCAAATTTTACTTCGCTGCTGT
Source organism: Flavobacterium sp. WG21 (assembly GCF_000335775.1). Taxonomy (NCBI): domain Bacteria; kingdom Pseudomonadati; phylum Bacteroidota; class Flavobacteriia; order Flavobacteriales; family Flavobacteriaceae; genus Flavobacterium; species Flavobacterium sp. WG21. Next base: position 2,406 of record NZ_AMYW01000058.1, on the reverse strand, counting down.
AAAACATATAGGTAAAAACATTCATTAATATCGCAAGGATAAAAAGGTAAAGCATTAAGGATTTTTTCATTTTTGTAATATAATTAAATTGTAATTTCTAAATTATCATAAGCCAGAAAAACATTTTCGGGCAATTGTTTTTGTACTTCTTCATGAAAGCCTAAAACGTGACTAATATGCGTTAAATAAGCAACTTCAGGTTTCACCAAGTCGATAAAATCCAATGCTTCCTGCAAGTTAAAGTGAGTATCGTGCGGTTCTAAACGTAAAGCATTTACGACCAACACCTTTAAATTTTTAAGTTTTTCAACCTCTGCTGCATCGATCGTTTTCACATCTGTCAAGTAAGCGAAGTCATCGATGCGGTATCCAAAAACCTGCAAGTCACCGTGCATGACATTAATTGGAATTGCTGTTTTATCGCCAACGGCAAAAGGCACGTCATTCACTACCTCAATCGTTTTAACGCTGGGTGCACCTGGGTACTTGTTTACGGTTTCAAAAACATAATCAAAACGACGTTTTAAATTGTCGATTACACGTTGATGCGCGTACACAGGAATCTCGCCCTGTCTAAAATTATAAGGGCGAATGTCATCTAAACCGGCCGTATGATCAGCATGTTCGTGTGTAAATAAAATAGCATCGAGCTTTCGGCAGCCACAGGAAAGCATCTGTTGTCTGAAATCAGGACCACAATCGATCACATACGAATGATCGTCCCATGTAATCCAAATAGAAACACGAAGTCTTTTATCCTTAGCATCAGTGCTTTTACAAACAGGATGATCCACTCCGATTATCGGAATGCCTTGAGAAGTACCAGTACCTAAAAAATATACCTTCAATTGAACTTAATTTTTTTACAAAAATAGGATTATTTCTCTTTCATTAGAAGGCTAATTTACTAACTTTGTAACAAATCTATTTAAAATAAAATGGGTACAGAAATAAAACTCAAAGGTGACAGGGTCATCGAACAGATTCCTTCTATAAAAGACAAAGCATTACGCATTAATTTAAACGAGAATATTTACGGAACATTTGCTGAAATAGGCGCCGGACAAGAAACAGTAAGGCATTTTTTCAGATCCGGAGGTTCATCGGGAACAATTGCAAAAGCAATGTCTGCCTATGACAAAGATTTTAGTGATGCCGTTTATGGAGCTGAAAACGATGGACGTTATGTAACTGAGGAACGGTTAAAAAAAATGCTTACCCATGAAGGGCAAATCATCGAAGAACGATTAAGCAGAGAAAAACATCCAACAAAGCTTTTCTTTAGTTATGCCAACACTGTTGCTACCATAGATTTCGCTAAACAATTTAAAGGTCATGGCTGGGTAGGAATCCGCTATCAAATTGAACCGGATGAAGCATACAACGAAATTATTCTACACATTCGTTTTAAAGAAACTGATGCCAGACTACAACAGGAAACACTTGGAATCTTAGGAGTTAACCTAATTTATGGTGCTTTTTACAAATACAACGATCCAAAACGATTACTTCGTTATTTATACGATCACTTAGACAAAGACCAACTCGAAATCGACACCATTAACTTCTCAGGGCCTCGTTTTGCTCATGTTGACAATCGTTTGATGAGTTTACAGTTGGTTAAAAACGGAATGACTGATGCCGTAATGTTCAATCCGGAAGGAAAAAACATATTACCGGCGGCTATTTTATACAAAAAAAATCTTCTTGCTTTAAGAGGAAGTTTCCGTCCGGTTACAAAAGTAAACATGGACATGTATGAGAAGTCACTTAAAATGTTTTTGGAAGAAAACAAAGTAGAAAAAGACAATACACTGGTTATTTTCGAAATTACTCTTTCTAACTTACGTTCTGATGGTGAAATTGACGAACGTGACTTTATGGACAGAGCCGAATTACTTTGCTCTCTGGGGCAGACTGTAATGATTTCAAATTTCCAGGAATATTATAAGGTAGTAGAATATTTTGCTAATTACACCAAAGCCCGTATGGGATTGGCAATGGGTGTAAACAATTTAGTCGATATTTTTGACGAGAAATACTACCGTCATTTAAGTGGTGGAATATTAGAAGCCTTTGGAAAACTATTCTACAGAGACATGAAAGTTTTCTTATATCCAATGTTGGATGAAAATGGCGTTTTAATGAATTCAAACAACTTAAAAGTACATCCAAGAATGAAAGAATTGTACAAATTCTTTAAATTCAATGGAAAAGTAATTGATATCGCAGATTATGATCCGCATAACTTAGAAGTTTTCTCTCGTGAGGTACTAAAAATGATCAATCAGGGAAAAACGGGATGGGAACACATGCTTCCAACCGGTATTGCCGAAATCATAAAAGAACATCATCTTTTCGGATACCATCCGCAGAAAGAACTGGAGCAAAATACATAATAAAAAA
>NZ_AMYW01000057.1:0-10577 GCF_000335775.1 Flavobacterium sp. WG21 | reverse complement strand
AAAGCTCCATCACTGGAGCTTTTTTTTATAGTAAGACTTGAGATTATTTACTCAAATACATTTTTCTTCTGGAATACAATTCGTAGAACTGATCGTCTTTTAGATCGTCAATAAACAAGATACTCTCTCCTGTCGATTTCATTTCAGGTCCTAATGCTTTGTTTACATTGTGGAATTTACTGAAGGAGAAGACCGGTTGTTTAATCGCGTATCCTTTCAATTGTGGGTTAAAGTCAAAATCAGTTACTTTATTGTGTCCTAACATTACTTTTGTAGCGTAGTTCACATAAGGCTCACCATAAGCTTTAGCAATAAACGGTACTGTTCTGGAAGCTCTTGGATTGGCTTCGATAATGTAAACGGTATCGTCTTTTATCGCAAACTGAATATTGATCAGGCCCACTGTTTTTAAAGCTCTGGCAATTTTCTTTGTGTGATCTTTGATTTGCTGCATTACGAATTCTCCTAAGTTAAAAGGAGGTAAAGTAGCATTACTATCTCCGGAGTGAACTCCGCAAGGTTCGATATGCTCCATAATTCCGATAATGTAAACGTTTCCGTCTGCATCACAAATCGCATCCGCTTCCGCTTCAATTGCTCCGGCCAAATAGTGATCTAAAAGCAATTTATTTCCGGGAATAGTTTTCAATAAATTGATCACATGCTCCTCTAACTCTTTCTTGTTGATTACGATTTTCATTCCCTGACCTCCTAATACATAAGAAGGACGAATTAATAGTGGGAAATCCAACTGATCTGCCAGTGCAGAAGCTTCGTCAGCCGTTTCTGCAATTCCGAATTGCGGGAAAGGAATGTGTAATTCTCTCAACAAATCCGAGAATCTTCCTCTGTCTTCGGCTAAATCAAGTGCATCAAAACTAGTTCCGATGATTTTTACACCGTATTTAGATAATTTTTCTGCCAGTTTCAAAGCAGTTTGTCCACCTAACTGTACAATAACACCTTCCGGTTTCTCATGCTGAATAATGTCGTAAATATGTTCCCAGAAAACCGGTTCGAAGTATAGTTTATCCGCCGTATCAAAATCAGTCGAAACCGTTTCAGGATTACAGTTGATCATGATAGTTTCATAACCACATTCTTTGGCTGCTAAAACCCCGTGCACACAAGAATAATCAAACTCAATTCCCTGTCCAATTCTGTTTGGTCCTGAACCTAAAACGATGATTTTCTTTTTCTCCGTTACAATACTTTCGTTATCTACATAACGCTCCCCGTTTGCTTTTTCAATTTCTGCCTCAAAAGTCGAGTAGTAATAAGGTGTTTTAGCTTTAAACTCAGCCGCACAAGTATCTACCAGTTTAAACACACGGTTGATGTTTTTGTCCATACGCAAAGTGTGTACTTCACTTTCCAGACAATTCATCATGTGAGCAATTTGTCTGTCAGCGAAACCTTTTTGTTTGGCTTCAAGCAAAAGCTCTTTCGGAAGAGTCTCTACTTTATAATTTGAAATTTCTTTCTCTAAAGTATACAATTCCTCGTATTGTTTCAGGAACCACATATCGATTTTTGTGATTTCATGAATACGGCTCAATGGGATTCCCATTGCAATTGCATCATAAATTACGAAAACACGATCCCAACTCGCAAAAGTCAGTTTTTCGATAATCTGCTCGTAGTTTTTATATCCTTTTCCGTCAGCTCCTAAACCGTTTCTTTTAATTTCTAAAGATTGGGTAGCTTTGTGTAATGCTTCCTGGAACGAACGCCCGATTCCCATTACCTCTCCAACAGATTTCATCTGAAGTCCTAAAGTTCTGTCGGCACCTTCAAATTTATCGAAGTTCCAACGTGGTATTTTTACGATTACATAATCTAAAGTCGGTTCAAAAAGAGCCGAAGTTGATTTTGTAATTTGATTTTGTAATTCATCTAAGTTGTATCCTAAAGCCAGTTTAGAAGCGATTTTAGCAATCGGGTACCCTGTTGCTTTTGATGCTAAAGCTGATGAACGTGACACACGAGGGTTGATCTCGATCGCTACGATATCTTCTTTTTCATCTGGTGAAACTGCAAACTGTACGTTACAGCCTCCTGCAAAATTTCCGATACTACGCATCATCAGGATTGCATAGTCACGTAATTTTTGGAATGTTGTATCTGATAATGTCATCGCCGGCGCAACTGTAATCGAATCTCCGGTATGAATTCCCATTGGGTCCATATTTTCGATTGAACAGATGATCACAACATTATCATTTTTATCTCTTAAAAGCTCTAACTCATATTCTTTCCATCCCATTAAAGCTTTATCAATTAAAACTTCATGTATTGGAGAAGCCTCAAGACCTCTGGTTAAAAGTTCATCAAAATCTTCTTTTTTATAAACTACCGCAGCTCCGGTTCCTCCAAGAGTAAAAGAAGGACGAATTACTAACGGAAAACCGAACTCCTGTGCAATTTCTTTACCTTCTAAATAAGAAGTAGCCGTTTTTGCAGGTGCAGTTGGTACATTTATTCTTTCTAAAAGCTGTTTGAACTGCTCTCTGTCTTCTGTAATATTAATGGCATTGACATCAACTCCAATTAATTTCACTCCGAAATCCTGCCAAATTCCTTTCTCTTCAGCTTCCAAACACAAGTTCAGTGCAGTTTGTCCTCCCATTGTAGGCAAAACGGCATCAATTTGTGGATGTTCTTTCAGAATTTCAATAATCGATTTTGTCGTTAATGGCTTCAGGTAAATATGATCGGCCATACTTGGATCGGTCATAATTGTTGCTGGATTCGAGTTTATCAAGATAACTTCAATCCCTTCTTCACGAATAGAACGTGCAGATTGAGAACCTGCATAGTCAAATTCGCAAGCTTGGCCAATAACAATAGGTCCTGACCCTATTATTAAAACTGATTTTATTGATGTGTCTTTAGGCATTTTATTTGTATTGTGTAGTTATTATAAAAGTACTTCAAAAAACATTCGTAGTGTATTCTAAACTAGAACGTTGCAGATTTTTTTACCGACAAGGTATAAAAAAAGGCGATACTAAAAAAGTAACGCCTTATTTATGTTTATAGAAACATTATTTCTTGTGTCTAGGTTCGCTAGAAACAGTTAATTTATGTCTTCCTTTTGCTCTTCTACGCGCCAGAACTTTTCTTCCATTCGCTGAAGCCATTCTGTCCATAAATCCGTGCTTATTTCTTCTTTTTCTTTTCGATGGTTGAAATGTTCTTTTGCTCATTGTTTTGTATCTTTAAAATGGTATCTAATATCTTTTTCTGTTTTTGAATATCATTATTCCAAAACCGAGTGCAAATATACAAAGACTTTTTTTTCTGGCAAGTAGTTTTATAAAAATATTTTTAATTCCTTTTGCTATCTTTGCAATCACAAATTTACAATAATTATGTTTCACAAAAATATTAAACTTATTTTAGCCGGACTTCTTGTAGTCGCTGGTATTTGGCAATTTACAGAGAGTAATATCGGGAATGGTATTTTCCTTATATTATTAACTGCAATTCCTGTTTTTCTTTACTTCAAAAACGAATTTATCCTTTTAGCCTTCCTTAAATTAAGAAAACAAGACTTTGAAGGCGCTAAAAAATGGCTTGCTTATATCAAAAACCCTGAAGCTGCCTTAGTAAGAAAGCAACAAGGATACTTCAATTACCTACACGGTATCATGTTATCTCAAACCAATATCAATCTGGCGGAGAAACATTTCAAAAAAGCAATCGAACTTGGATTATCAATGGATATGGATCTTGCAGTTGCAAAATTAAACCTTGCCGGAGTTGCAATGTCACGCAGAAGAAAGCTTGAAGCGACTAATTTATTAAACGAAGCTAAAAAATTAGACAAACAGGGAATGCTAAAAGAGCAAATCTCGATGATGAAAGAGCAAATGAAAAAAATCTAATTTTTCAATTACAATATTTTAAATCCCAAATTCCACAAGAGTTTGGGATTTTTTTTTGTTTTAGATTTCGGAGTAAAGTGTAAGATGTGAGATGGGGAGTTTGACTTAAGATCAAATTTGTCATCCCTCGTTCCTCATGATGATAATATTACCCGTAAAAACCTAAAACTTGAAACTTGAAACCTGAAACTTGGAATTTGGAACTTAAAAAACTTGAAATTTTAATTTTCCAAAATGATCGAAGGCAGATTTTCATTCAGCCATTTGTATTTATTAAGAATCATAATATGTGTTCCTCCCTTGACTACAATGCAGCTATTAATATACTTTATAGGAAAAACATCATCCTGATCTCCATGAATATGAATCACTTTAGGATCAATTTCACTTCTGTTCCATAAAATAATCGATTCGACAGCCCATTGCAAATAATTGAGATCCCGTACCGCGAGAAACTTTTCATACAACTTAATACGCTTGTTTACTTTTTCTCCAAAAGAATATTTCGCCAGATTTTCGATATTCAAAATTAACTTCATCGGAATGAGCTTATATGCTTTTGTAGTTTTTCCGATTTTCATTCGCCTTGGAAATTCTTTATTACTTCTTACACTCGAAATAATAATTACTTTTCGCGCATTAATATGTTTTGCTATTTCCTGAACCAGGACACCTCCGAAAGAAACTCCTACCAGAACCGGATTCTCATGTTTAATGTTTTTAGAAATTCGAAGAGCATAATCTGATAAAGATTCTTTTGGCTGCGGAATCTCCCATTCCAGCAAACACATTTCAAAAACAGACTCGTCTAAACTGATCCGCTCAAAAATAGCGGGACTTGCCGCAAGGCCGGGCATAAAATATACAGGAATTTTACTCATTTGACTGCACGAGAATTTAAGGTTACCGCTTTTTTTAAGCTAAAATTACTTTTTTTAGCAATATCCAATGCAAATCTTACACCATAAATTACTCCACAAACCAAACAACAGTAGTAAACATGCACAATTCGGAGCTATTTCACGGGATTAAAAAATAATTTTATATTGAAAATCAATTGATTAACTTTGCAATCCCGTTAACTTATATTGAAACATTTTTTCCAGAATGTTCTTTATAAAATTATCAAATGTTCTTTTCTATTATTTTTTTTAATTCAATCCCCCAAAACATGACAAATATGGAACACATTGAAACTATGGAAATCAAAGACAATACTTTTGCAAGACAATTTGAAACCATAGTCCCTGAAGGCTTACTTTCTGTGGAGTATTCTTTTCAGGAAAAGAAAATTTTCTTAACCAAAATCAACTCCCCTGAAGGCTTTGATAATCAAGCCACAATTGACACTTTACTAAAAGGCATCATGGAAGTGGTTAGCGAAAAGAAATTCCGAATAATGCCTATCCACCCAAAAATTGTATTGTTTATTAAAAAAAATCCGGAATACAAAGAGTTACTTCCTCCGGGAATCCGTATTTAGAAATCCCCAATTAATCGGAGCCACAACCCTCCTATTACCATATAAATAAAGAGCATAACCAGACCGGTTATCAAACCTTTGACCCACCAGCTTTTCAGGTCGACATAACCGCTTCCGAAGAAAACTGGTGCCGGCCCGTGCCCATAATGGGTTAAAGTTCCGTAAAGAGAACCCACAAATCCCAACATAAAAGCCAACAGCAGGCCCGGAATTCCAAGTGAAATTCCAACACCCAATAATGCAGCATACATAGCAGCCACGTGAGCTGTTGCACTTGCAAAAAGGTAATGACTAAAAAAGTATACCAATACAATAATAGGAAATGCCATTTGCCAGCTCAAACCTCCTATTTCAGCTTTTACCACATCGCTAAACCAGCCAATAAATCCCAGTTCATTGAGCGAACTAGCCATCATCACCAAAACGGAGAACCACACTATGGTGTCCCAGGCTCCTTTTTCGGCTTTTACATCATCCCAGGTTAACACCGAAGTCAATAATAAAATAACCAATCCGATAAAAGCAGTAGTTGTCGCATCAATAGAAAACAGATCACCAGTCATCCAAAGAAACAACAGAATAAAAAAGGTCAACAGCATCATCCATTCGTTACGCGTGATCGCTCCCATTTCTTTTAGTTTCTGAGCTGCAATTTGCGGAGCATCACCTGTTTTTTTCAATTCAGGCGGATAAATCTTGTACAGCACCAAAGGAATTACAAAAAAAGCCACCAGACCCGGAACTATCGCAGCTGTTGCCCACGAAATCCAGCTGATTTTAATTCCCAGATTAAGGGCAAATTTCTGACACATCGGGTTACTTGCCGTTCCTGTTAAAAACATTGATGACGCGATCAGATTTGCATTGTAACTGCTCAGAGTAAGATACGATCCTAATTTTCGATGTGTTTCGGGCTGATCCGGCATCGAACCAAAACTCATCGACATTGATTTCATAATTGGGTAAATAATCCCCCCTCCTCTTGCCGTATTACTTGGCACTGCCGGAGCCAAAACCAAATCGGCAAGTCCAAGGCCATAAGCCAATCCAAGTGAACTTTTTCCAAATATCCTGATAAACAAAAAAGCAATTCTGTTTCCCAAACCTGTTTTGATAAATCCTCTCGCAATAAAAAACGAAATCCCGATAAGCCAAATTACCTTATCACCAAAGCCTTTCAAAGCCAAAGTGATCGATTTTCCAGCATCTCCGGGAGCCAGCACCTGTGTAAAGGCGGTTAATGCAATCGCAATCATACACATAGTACCCATAGGAGCTGCTTTTAAAATGATTCCAAGAATAGTCGCCACAAAAATAGCAAACAAATGCCAGGCTTCTGCAACAACACCATCTGGCGCCGGAATAAACCAAATTGCAAGTCCAACGGCAAGTGTAATCAGGGTTTGAGGTATTTGTACTTCTTTCATAAAAAAAGGAAATTAAATTGTGTTATAGACGAAGTTGTAACTGAAGTAAAAATAAGTTGTCATTATAAAATGAGGTGTCAGGAATATTTTTGTCGAAACGATCAATTTCAAATCCCAATTCTATTCGTCCCGTATACGCTTTCCCAAACTCAAGACTCAACATAGGCGTATACGTCTGACGTACATTTGAATTGACTTTATAATTATTGTCAAACGATTCAAAACGACAGGACAACTCCAGTGATGTTAATTTTTTATAATCGACCAAGTATCTCAAATTAGGCAAAAAGTAAATTCCCCGCATTTGATAATCGTCAACATTTGACGTTCTCGCATCTGCCGGTAATGAAAAATACAAATTATGATTGGTTCCCTGCTTGTATTCAATCTGCAAATCAAAAGTCAATCTGTCGGTAAGCTTAAAATCACTAGTAATATCAATCCCCAAAGCAAAAACTTTTTGATTGGCTCTTTTCCCAATTCCACCATTTAGACCCAGATTGATCTTGTGTTCTTTAGACAGACCAAAACCCCATCTGGTCGTGTACAATTTTCCGTTATCATTATCCTTTTCCTGATTTTTTCCGTTACCATTTAAAACAGAAACTGCATAGTTAACTGGAATCTTTCCAATATCGAAAGCTCCTGTTGCCGAAGCTCCAATTTGAAAACTTGTCCATCCGTTTTTACCAAACTCATAGTACTGATTGGAAAAATCAAATGACTTTATAATATCAACAGGAACCAACTCTTCTATACCAAATGCAGGACGGAACTGGCCACCTGTTAAGGCTAAATATTTACTAAAAGTATATTTTCCGTAAGCATTTTCAAGAACTTTAGATTTGGGATCAGACTTAAAATCGGCAAGATTTACCAGAATTACAACTTCTGTAGCTTCGCTTAATTTGGTATTGAGCCCAACGCGCATTCTTTTAATATCAAAGGAGCTCTGTGTTACTTCACCCGTAGAATGATGAACTCCCAAAACATCAACTTTTTCACCTGTGCTTTCTAAATAACGCGCTTGTAGAAGGCCTTTAAACTGAAATTGTGGGTATTTAACATCACTTTCCTTATCAGCGGCTGTTTGCGCATTCATAAAAAATGACATTATAAAGAAAAAATAATTTTTAATAGTAGCGCTTTATTCATAAATGCTGTAAATCAGAAATTAGTCTAATATTTATAATTTAATCTTACCTTCTATTGGCACCAGAACCACGATTGGAACCTGGTGGCGCTGCCATACCTCTATTACCTGCCGGTCGGGTCGCAGGACGTGTTACCGGCCGGGTCGTTGGTCTTGTAGTTGGATTTGTTGGCCGATTCACGGGCTGAGATGGCCTCCCCTCTGGTCGGGTTGATGGATTTGTTGGGGCTACCGGACGCGTTATTGGTCTCGTTGTTGGATTTGTTGGCCGATTCTCTGGCCGAGATGGTCTCGCCTCTGGTCGGGTTGATGGATCTGTTGGCGTCACCGGTCTTGTTGACGGATTTGTCGGACGTGTTATCGGTCTTGTTGACGGATTGACGGGACGGGTGGTAGCGGGTCTCGTTGGTCTTGTACTGGTTACCGGAGCAGGTCTTTTATAATCCCTTCCGTTGTAAGTTGCATTGTAACGGCCGCTGCTTCTATAATCTCGAACTACAGTCGATGAATTTCTTCTGGTTGTATAATTATTATAATAGCGCTGGTTTCTTATATAGATCGTTCTTCTATAATAAGGATTTCTATAGTAATGCCCATGATATCCCCAATAATCATGATAATAAACCGGACGCCACGGACGCCAATAAGGAGGATAATATCCCCAATACCACGGAGATCGGTACACTACATATACAGGAGAAAACAAGTACAATACTACTGGCCATACGTTTATGTTTGTTGTCACATAACCCGGATTACCGGCTGTTGTATTATAATTATTGATTGTATTATTATTATTTACAATTACGGGAGCATCTCCTTTATATCCGGGATTAGGTGTTCCGGCTGCAGTACCTGAAGGCTCTACAATATAATTTTTGCCATACAAATCCGCATCTCCTATGATCTGAACATGTACATTATTCTTTTTATCTTTATCTACCTCAATAACAGCAACGTCCTGCTTTTCTGTACTGCTCACTGCAACCTGAAGTACAATCACATGTGTATTCCCTTTCTTTTGACTTTCGATTTCGATATAATCAATCTCGCCATCATTATTCAAATCCAGATTATTTACCTTACTATCCTGTTCATTTAAGACTCTTTCAAATTCCTCTAAAGTTTTGGATTTCTGAAAGACGTCTAAAACAGCATACAAATTAAGATTATCGCCCGGCAAACCTAAAGCAACAGGTTCGTTATCAGTTTGAGAAAACGATGGCAAACTAAACAAATACGCCATCAAAACTACCAAAAACAAAAAACTCTTTTTCATGTTAAAAATAAGTTAATTTGGAAATACATTTACTAAGGTATGAAAAAACAGACAAACTCCAATGCAAGCCGATAACTTTCTGTAATACAAGTATAAAATACTAAAAAAGTTTTAAATGCATTTTATTTTTTAAATATCTCAACAGCACTAATGTAAGACTTATATTCTTAACTTTGTAATAATTGCTCTTTCGATTCCTTCCCATTTCTTGTACTATCTTACAAAACCTGTTTCATGATTTGTCCAATAACAGAAATAAAAATTGTAATGAAAAAACACTTACTCCCTTTTCTTTTTTTTCTTTCTTTCCACTCTGTACAAAGTCAGATTGCAGTTTCTTCAACTCTGGAAGAAGCCATTCAAAAGGCTATTGAAAAAAGCACTTCTTTAAAAAACAAAGATTTAGATATTGAAAAATTAAATCTTCAGGAGAAAGGCGTCTGGAACAAATACATTCCAACAATTGAAGCCAGTGCCTTATATTCTTATTTTGACAACAAACTCACGGTCGATCTTCCTACAGCTACCATTCCGATTGTAAACTATCCTTTGTTTGACGGAAAAACCGCTTTTAAGAACTACGGCAACATTTTTACAGGAAGTGTCATGGCCAAAACAGTACTATTCAGCGGCATGCAAATCCCAAACGGAGCGAAAGCCATCGCAGAGAAAACGAAAGGAACAGTATTCTTAAAAGAATCCGAAAAAGATGCCATCACAAAAGAAGTCATCAACACTTTTGACCAACTGGAACTACTAAAAGTAATAGACAAACTTATTAAAGAAAGCGAAAACCGACTGGACACGGAAACCAAACGTGTTACAAAAGCAATTGAACAAGGACTTGCTATTCCGTATGACAGGGATAAGATCAAACTAGCGGCACTGGAACTTTCCTCCAAAAAGATTGAACTGGATGGAAAACGGAAACTAATTTATAAAAAAATTCAATATTTAACTGGTTATTCGATTAGCGAGATAGATCATGTGCAGTATACCTTAGCACCTTATTTGATTACGGACGAGAAATTAAGCACACTAAACAAGCAGGAAATAAAAGCTTTAGAATCTTTCAAATTGGCTTATGAATATTTATTAAAGAAGGAAAAAGGAACTTACTTACCCACACTCGGAGCTTTTGGTGGAGTATCCTATTCAAGTTTATTCAATGCCAATGCTACGACTCCCATTGTTACGGGAATCAATCAGGCCTTATATTTAGGTCTTAACGAACTGACCATAAGTCAGAACTGGATCGTGGGAGCCGCTATGAAATGGGAAGTCTTTTCCGGTTTTGAAAGAAAGCACAAAGTGCACGAAGCGAAGATTAATATTGAACAGGTAC
>NZ_AMYW01000056.1:0-15354 GCF_000335775.1 Flavobacterium sp. WG21 | reverse complement strand
AGGTTTCAGGTTTCAGGTTTCAGGTTTCAGGTTTCAGGTTTCAGGTTTCAGGTTTCAGGTTTCAGGTTTCAGGTTTCAGGTTTCAGGTTTCAGGTTTCAGGTTTCAGGTTTCAGGTTTCAGGTTTCAGGTTTCAGGTTTCAGGTTTCAGGTTTCCCCTTAAACTTAAATTTTAAAATAAAATTTAAGTTTAACTACTCAAAACCCAAAAATTACAACTCACAATTTATAATTCATAATTAAAAAAAAGATGTTATCACATAAAGCAAAATATGCCCTTAAGGCCTTACTTTATTTAGCAGAACAAGACGAAAATCACATTTCAAGAACTATTGAAATCGCTGATGGAGCCAATATTCCTAAAAAGTTCCTGGAGCAGATTTTATTAGACCTGAAACGAGGACGTTTGGTAAGCAGTAAGCAGGGAAAATTTGGCGGATATTATCTGATACGCTCCAAAAATGACATCACTCTGGCAGAAATTCACCGTTTATTTGACGGTGCAATTGCCTTATTGCCTTGTGCTTCATTAAACTTTTACGAACCATGTTCTGATTGTAAAACCGAGGAAGAATGCAGCCTAAGACATGGTTTAATGATCATTCGGGACGAGACTCTTAAAGCCATGCAAGGCATCACAATAGCCTCTCTCATCAAGAAATAAAAAAATATTTTTTAATTCCTAGTAAATCGATAGAATTTATATATATATTTGCAAAAAATAATTAACAAATCATTTACTAAAGTTTTAACTATGAGAGTACATTCACAACCAATCGATGTATCGAAAAATCTTTTGCAAAGAAATTATATTATTCCATTCACAACTGTGAAAAACTATTCTTCTACAATGTGTATGTGTTGGTAAAAAAATTTATTTTAAATTCTACTAATCACATATACTTAATGTAAAAATGAAAAATTCGACAAAAAATATACTTACAATCTTATCTTTTTTAACCTTCTCTATAGCATTTGCACAAAACATTGAAGGTGTTGTTAAAACAAGTGAAAACATCCCTTTAGAAGCGGCAAACATTGTTATAAAAGGGACAACCTCAAATACTACTTCCGATCAAAACGGAAAATTTAGCATCGACAGCAGAGGAAAACTTCCGCTAACCTTATTAGTTCAATATGTAGGCTATAAAACTACTGAGATCGAACTTACCGATTTACCTATTGCTCCGCTACAAATAACTATTAAAGAAGAAAACGAACTTATTGAAGTAGTGGTTTCTTCGCGACGAAGAATCGAAAAAGTTCAGGATGTGCCAATCGCCGTATCGGTAATTACCGGTAAACAGGCTGAACAAACCGGAGCTTTTAATGTGAACCGAATTAAAGAACTCGTTCCTTCTGTACAATTATACTCTTCAAATCCAAGAAATACAGGAATCAACATTCGTAGCCTTGGTTCTCCTTTCGGACTTACTAACGACGGTATCGATCCGGGTGTTGGTTTTTATGTAGATGGGGTTTATTATGCCCGTCCGGCAGCCACTACTCTAGATTTTATTGACGTAGAACAAATTGAAGTATTACGCGGACCACAAGGATCTTTGTTTGGTAAAAATACTACCTCTGGTGCTTTTAATATTACCACTCGCAAACCAAGTTTCACTACTGGTGCTGATTTTGAAGTGAGTTACGGAAATTATGCTTTTCTTCAGGCGAAAGCATCCGTTACAGGAGCATTGGGTAAAAAAGTAGCGGGTCGTATCTCCTTTTCAGGTACACAACGTGATGGTTTGATCGATAATGTGGCTACGGGAAGACCTACGAACACTTTAAACAATCAGGGAATTAGAGGGCAATTGCTTTTTACTCCGTCAGAAAATACGAATATTATTCTGGCAGCCGATATCACAACGCAACGTCCGGATGGATACGCGCAGGTTGTGGCTGGTGTCGCACCTACGCAAAGAGCTGCTTACAGACAATTTAATGCTATCATTAAAGATTTAAACTATCAGCTACCAAGCCAAAATGCTTTTGACCGAAAAATCGATCACGATACACCATGGCGTTCAGGACAGGACATGGGAGGTATTTCTCTTAACATTGATACTAAAATTGGAACAGGAACACTTACTTCCACTACTGCATGGCGTTTTTGGAACTGGGATCCATCAAATGACAGAGACTTTACAGGATTACAAGTTTTGGCTAAGTCCCAAAACCCAACCAGACAGACTCAATTTACACAAGAAGTACGTTACGCAGGTCAGCTAACCTCTAAACTTAGCGGTGTTGTTGGTGCCTTCTTTATTGATCAAACTTCGCAAACAGACGGAACAGAAGAATCCGGTAATGCACAATGGAGATTCTCTCAAAGCAGTACCAGTCCGTTATGGAAAACTCCGGGACTTTTTGAAGGATACGGAATTAAAACGGATGCCAGAATCAGAGCTTCCAGTGCTGCTGTTTTTGGTCAGGTTGACTGGGCAATTACCGAGCGTTTACATGTATTACCGGGTATAAGATATAACTTCGACAAAAAAGATGCTCAATACAGCCGTACTACTTACGGTGGTCTTCAAACAACTGATCCGGCATTACTGGCGCTTAAAAAATCGGTTTACTCAGATCAGTCTTTTGCTTCGAATACTGACAATACCGATTTCTCAGGAAACATAACGGTATCTTATAAAGCATCTGACAAAATCAATGCTTATGCTACTTACGCTAAAAGTTACAAACCGGTGGGTGTAAATGTTGCAGGACTTCCAACAGATTCTAAAGGACTGCCATTATTAGATCTTGCGGTAATCAAACCTGAAAAAGTAAATCATTATGAAGTTGGAGTAAAAACTTCTCCTTTCAAAAATTCCATCTTTAATCTGACTTTCTTTAATACGGAAATTAAAGATTTTCAAACCAATGTTCAGGCTGCCGAACTTGGTGTAAACCGTGGTTATCTTGCCAATGCTGATAAAGTACGTGTAAGAGGTGCTGAACTTGATGCCAGTTTTGTTTTTAGCCAGCACCTGACTGTGAATGCAGCCGCGACTTATACAGATGCAAAATATGTTAAATTTACCAATGCACCACTTCCATTAGAAGAAACAGGAGCTCCAGTAGCTTTTAAAGATGTTTCAGGAACAGAATTACCAGGTGCTTCAAAATGGGCAGGATCTTTAGGAGGTGAGCTTTCTGACCATGCAAAATTCTTCGGAAATAAAGGAAAAATCTTCTTAGCTGTTGATTCTTATGCACGTTCTGAATTTTCATCAAGTCCTTCTGCTTCAAAATACTTAGTGGTTCCGGGATATGCTATTTTTAACGCTCGTTTAGGATTCCGCGCATCAGAAGGATTATCTGTTCATTTCTGGGGTCGTAACTTATTAAACAAAGATTACTATGAGCAATTACTGCCTGCCGGTGGAAATGCAGGACAATATGCCGCTGTACTTGGTGATCAAAGAACTTATGGTATTACTTTAAAATATTCATTATAAGCATTTAGTTAATTTTAAATACGATAAAACGAGATAGGTTTTCCAAACTTATCTCGTTTTTTTATTTCTAAAATTTCAAAATCTAAATTACAAAAATCTAATATCCTAGCTGTCTTTCGAATAAAAACCACTATTGTCTCATTCCTGCAGAGAATTAAAATTCCTCTCTTTGCCTCTTCTTTTTCCCTTTTTCAGCAGCAAAATTTCCTATTTTATAACTTACTGAGAACATAATATAACGCTTTAAAACAGTGTTTTCTTCATCACGGATTGATGTTGCCGAAATCGACGTCGTTGCGCTTTGATTCTGGTTTAGAACATCGTAAACTTTTACTTTAGCATATACTTTTTTATCAAAGAAACCGTAAGACAAACTAGTATTCCACAGATAAAAATCTTTTTTGAAATTACCCGAAATGCTTGAATTATAAGTGTAGCCAAAATCATTTCCAAAAATCAGATTTTCCGGCCAATAACTTGTGGTCTGCAAATTGATTCTGTGCACCACATTTGAACTGGCATCTCTTGAAGAATTCTCGTACCTGGTTTCGTTATAAGACAAACTATAAGATGGAGAAATGATTAACAGTTCACCGTATTCATAGGTAAAATTAAGCTTTGGAGTAATTGCTGTTGATTTTGCATTGTACAATACAGCATTGGTAAATCCTTTATCAAAAGAATAACTTCCATTTAATCCCAAACCATATCTAAAAAGGTGAGCATCTCTTTTTACCGACTGATTCCAGTTTCCACCAATCGAAGTCGTATAAGTTCCTGAAATATTGACATAAGTAGTTGTTCTCTTTCCACTATCATCATAAATTGAAGTCGAAACCACATCGTTGTTATAATAATCTCCCCTTACAAACAAACTGTAACCGGAACGCGTGCGGAAATCATAGTTTCTAAAACTAATATTAGCACTGTTTTTCTCAATAGGATTCAAATCAGGATTTCCGGTGATCGTATTCAACGGATTCGTTAAATTTAAAACCGGCATCAATTGAACGGCCGTAGGAAGCGCATTGGAATAATCGTATTTGAATGACAAATTTTTCGAACGGCTAAATTTGTATCGAACCTGAAAATCGCCATAAGGCAAAGCGTATCGTTTGTTCAAATCGGTAGCATTGTTCAGGTATAAAGAATGATTGTCGAACGCTACAATGGCAGTTCTACTGTTTAAATTAACCGTAAATTTTCGCTTTTGCCAGGTTAATCCAACTTTCGGACTAAAGGAATTTTGCTTTGAAGTGGTGTAATTGGTTAAAGACTCATTCAAATCCGAATACGATTGTGTCGCATTGTCAAAATCGTATGTTTTTGCATCTTTGACCTCCTTATTCCAGTCAAAATTTGAACCGAATCTTAACCTTAGTGAATCTGTCACCGGTTCGGTATACTCAAGTTCAAGCGAATAAACATCACTTTTGTTGTTGTTTAGGCTTTTTTGATTTCTATCGTCATTAGGTTTGTTGTCCTGATAAAAAATAGTTTGTGAAAGATTTTGAGCCTCACTATCTGTACTGGTGTTATTACTGTCAAAAGAAAGATTAAAATTACGATAATCCTTCTTGAAAGCTTTATTAAAATTGATGGTATTCCCCAAACTCGTATTGGTACTTTCCGAGTAGGATTTAGCACTGCTTTCATTTAAGGAATTCCCATTTTCATCTTCCGAAAAACTTGATGAAGACGAGTTATTATTCGAACGGGACTGATTGACCTTTGGTATTATGACCAATCGGGTTGTGGGATCAATTTTATATTCCAGTTCAAAATTCGCATTGTTTCCGGTATTTTCATTTCTGGTTTTAGAATCGGCCGAAGTGGCAATATTTCCGGTGGGCAAAAAACTCACCTGATCCGACTTGCTGTCATTAGTATTAACCGAATTCGAGAAATTATAACTTCCCATTCCCGACCAGCTTTTCGACCAGTCATCGGAGTAATTAAGTCCAATTAAATTCGACTGTGTGATTCCTTTACCACTACCTGAACTAGTGTTTCCCTTACTGTTTCGCCCGCCTCCCATCGTATCAAAAACCTCGTCCATTGCAAAACTTGTGGAGTTAATATTGTTGGAAGAAGCCAAAAGACTAATTTTTTGTTTGTTATTGAAAAAATTCAGGATCAGACTGCTTTCATATCGATCGTCGGAACCATAACCTCCCAATATTTTCCCAAAGTACCCTTTGTTTTTCTTTTCGTCTATCGTAATGTTGATGCTTGAAAAATCTGAAGTCGATTCCTGCTTGGAGAGCTCTTCTTTCTTCGTTTTAAAATCAGACACCTGAACCTTTTTGATTATTTCCGCGGGCAGATTTTTTAAGGCAATCGCGCCATCTTTACCAAAAAAAGTTTTACCGTTAACTAAGACCTGATTAACCTCTCTTCCGTTTACGGTCACTTTTCCGTCAGTTCCCACATCAAAACCTGGTAATTGTTTCAATAAAGTTTCAACATTGGAATCCGGACGGACTTTATAGGAAGCCGCATTAAATTCTAAAGTGTCTTTTTTAATGGTAATGGGTGGTGCTTCGCTTTTTATCACGACATTTTTTAAGGCGTTTACATTTTCAAGCAAATACAACTTCCCAAAATCCTTACTCTCCTGAATGCTCTTTTCTTCTTCAAAATAAGGCTGATATCCCATATAATTAACCTTCAGGAAAACAGGTTTATCATACTTTTTAGTGGTAATGCTAAAAGCTCCATTTTTATCGGTTGTTGCATATTCGATTACGGTAGAATCTTTAACCGTGGTAAAATAAACCGTTGCCAGTTCAAGCGGCAATTGCGTATTGATATCTACTACGGTTCCTTTAATAACAATATCATTTTGGGCACTCGCCGCATAACAAAAAAGGAAAGTAATCAGGAAATATAAATATTTGGTCATGAAAATGGTTCGTTTGAGACAGTAAGACTCCATAAGAGCTAAAAGGTTTATTATGAACGAAACATTCGGTCAAATAGTATGATTGCAAAAATAGTTTGAATTAACAACAAGGCAAAAAAAAAGCCCTCGTTATGAGGGCTTTTACTTTTATTTTTCTCTGATATAAATATCGATTGGCACTCCTGCGAAATCCCAATTTTCTCTAATTTTATTTTCCAGATAACGTTTGTAAGGTTCTTTAACGTATTGCGGCATGTTGGCAAAAAACACAAACTGAGGCGTTTGCGTTGGCAACTGCATACAATATTTAATTTTCACATACTTCCCTTTTGTTGCCGGTGGTGGATAAGCTTCAATTACTTTCAACATGTATTCGTTGAATTTTGAAGTGGCAATTCTTTGTTTTCTGTTTTCAAAAACCTGAACTGTAGCTTCTAATGCTTTCAACAAACGTTGTTTGGTTAAAGCCGAAACGAATAAGATTGGCACATCAGTAAAAGGCATTAACTCTTTTTTGATTTTCTCTTCGTAATCACGAGTCGACATGGTATCTTTTTCTACCAAATCCCACTTGTTTACCAAGATTACAACTCCTTTACGGTTTTTCTCAGCCAGCCAGAAAATACTCTGATCCTGCCCTTCAAATCCACGGGTTGCGTCGATAACCAATATACAGATATCTGCATGCTCAATGGCACGAACCGAACGCATTACAGAATAAAATTCTAAATCTTCCTTTACTTTAGCTTTACGACGGATTCCCGCAGTATCAACTAAATTAAATTCAAAACCAAAACGGTCAAATTTTGTATCAATTGCATCACGGGTAGTTCCTGCAATATCGGTTACGATATAACGATCCTGCCCAATCAAAGCATTGATAAAACTAGATTTACCGGCATTCGGACGTCCTACAACTGCAAAACGAGGCAAATCTTCTTTAACCTCAACTTCCGGTTTCTCCGGAAATGCGTCAATTAAAGCATCTAACAAATCTCCAGTTCC
The DNA here is from genome assembly GCF_000335775.1 of Flavobacterium sp. WG21. Lineage (NCBI taxonomy): Bacteria > Pseudomonadati > Bacteroidota > Flavobacteriia > Flavobacteriales > Flavobacteriaceae > Flavobacterium > Flavobacterium sp. WG21. Next base: position 7,985 of record NZ_AMYW01000056.1, on the reverse strand, counting down.
ACTTCCTGAAATACTGGCGAAGGTGAAATAATCTCCTAAACCAAGGTTATAAAACTCAATCGCGTCTTTCTCACGCATGGCGTTGTCTACTTTGTTTACCGCCAATAAAACTGGTTTTGTTACTTTACGCAACAATTTAGCCACTGTTTCATCCATTGGTGTAATTCCTTCCTCGACATCCACAACAAAAATAATAACATCGGCTTCGTCGATTGCCAATTCTACTTGTTTACGGATTTCACCTTCAAATACGTCATCAGATCCGCGAACGTATCCACCCGTATCAATTACAGAAAACTCTTTTCCGTTCCACTCGCTTTTACCATAGTTTCTATCACGGGTAACCCCAGATACTGAATCTACAATAGCTTCTCTTCTTTGTATCAGCCTATTAAACAGGGTTGATTTCCCCACATTAGGTCTTCCTACTATCGCAACAATGTTATTCATTTTTTTGAATTTTAGATTTTGGACTTTAGATTCTAGATTTTTAGTTTCCTAAAATTCTATCCCTTATAAATCCAAAATGCTTTATTTTAATTTTTTGCAAAGGTAGTTAAAAAAAGTTGCTGAGAGGCTAAGTTTCTAAGTACCTAAGTTTTTTGTTCTTTTTATACTCTTTGTTTCAGGTTTCAAGTTTCAGGTTCTATATCAGAACTTGAAACTTGAAACCAGAAACAAATCAACGATTAAACAATTAACCGATTAAACGTTTACTGGTTATACCCGAATCGTTTTAACATATTGGCATTGCTTCTCCAGTTTTTATTCACTTTCACGTAAAGTTCTATATGAATTTGTTTTCCGAAGAATTTCTCTAAATCTATTCTGGCATCCATTCCCACTTTTTTCAAAGCGGCTCCTTTATGTCCGATAATGATTCCTTTTTGTGTATCTCGCTCTACCATAATTACCGAACGGATACGGATAATTTTTTCATCTTCAAAAAATTCTTCTGTTACAATTTCAACCGCATACGGAATCTCTTTGCTATAGTTCAATAAGATTTTCTCACGAATAGTCTCGTTCACGAAAAAACGTTCCGGTTTGTCTGTCAATTGATCTTTCGGATAATAAGCAGGTGATTCCGGTAACAATTCGATGATTCGGCTAAAAACTTCCGGTACATTAAAATTCTGTAAAGCCGAGATTGGGAAAATTTCAGCATTTGGCACTTTCTCTTTCCAAAAAGCAACCTGCTCTTCTAATTGTTCCTGATTGGAATTGTCGATTTTATTCAACAATAACAAAACCGGAATTTTAGCATAGATGATTTTATTAAAGAAAGCTTCGTCTTTTAAGTCCTGCTCTCCTATTTCGACCATATAAATCAAAATATCTGCATCTTCAAAAGCCGATTTTACAAAGTTCATCATCGACTCCTGCATTTCATAAGCCGGTTTTATAATTCCGGGCGTATCTGAAAGTACCAACTGAAAATCTTCACCATTTACAATTCCTAAGATTCTATGACGTGTTGTTTGTGCTTTTGAAGTAATGATCGATAATCTTTCTCCAACAAAGGCGTTCATCAATGTTGATTTTCCAACGTTTGGATTCCCGATGATGTTTACAAAACCTGCTTTATGTGACATTTGTGTATGATTTAATTGTACTGAGGACCATTTGACCCAAGGGTCTCGGGTGCAAAGGTAGTCATATCAACTCAATACAGAAAATAAAACATTTTTTAATGTTTTCGTTGGATTTCTCAAAAAACAGCGTATCTTTGCACCCGAAACATCGCGGGATAGAGCAGTAGGCAGCTCGTCGGGCTCATAACCCGAAGGTCACAGGTTCGAGTCCTGTTCCCGCTACTAAGACGAAGCTTCAGAGAAATCTGAAGCTTTTTTTGTTTTACACACTTTCTAACTTTTTCATTCCACAACTTTTACTACACATTTGCACTTTTAATCTTATTTAGAAATAAGAACTTCATTGATTTCGCTTAACAAATCAAATTCATCATTAGGAAAAAGTTGCAAAGCCACTTCTAAAACAATACCCACATCTATAGCCGATGGTTTAACCGTTTCTGAAATTTTACACTCATCCTGATTCAGCGCTAAAACGCATAATTTAAGCATGTTTGCAATAACACAACCCAATTCAGAGTAATTCAGCACTTTGATTTCAGCAGTATAATACCCTGTTTTGTCATTCGTTGGTTTTAATGTATTTAAATAACCATCTGCTAATCTTTTGATATACTCTAAATCTTTATTTTCATTTGTTTTCATCGTACATTTTTTTGTTAAGTTTCCGAAGTTATCATATATGATAACCTGTTTACGCAAATATATAACAAAATTTGAATTATCATAAAAGATAATTTACTTTGAAACATTCTTTACAACAAAAAGTCGGAAAACGAATTCAGGAAATTAGAATTGAGAAAAATATTTCTCAACAGGAATTAGCCTCAAAATGCAATTTTGAGAAAAGTAATATGTCCAGACTGGAAAACGGAAATTCTAATGCGACACTTTCTACTCTAGAAAAAGTATGTGACGCATTACAAATTGATTATATTGAATTATTTAAATTTTAAAAGCAGATAACATTTTGTTTACAATATCATAAAAAAATTGCACAAAGTCAGAGACATTTGCGCAGCTTTTCAAAAGGAATACTTCGGAGAGCGAGGGGTAGCTATTAGCTGTAGCTTTTTAATCTTTCGTGTTTTCGCCTGGTTTAATTTTATCTAAATCTTCATCAATTGTTTCTTCATTGTATACTCTCCATTTTTCTAACATAGCATAAAATTCAAAACCAATTTTTGAAGTTTGAATCATTTCTGAACCTATTGTGTCTAATTTATTTGTAGTTGGAACTTTTTCAACAATACCGTATGACATTAAAAGTGGGCCAAGAAGATAATATGTGTTATGGTCGTGTTCCCATTCTACACCTTGATTGAATATTCTAATATACAATGAAAATATTGCTAATAAGTCAATTTCATTCGGAACTTCTGGTCCCATTAAATTTACAGGGGTTGCTACTTTATGAGTTAATAATGCGTTATACATTTCTCTAAAAGTAAAATTTCCAACTTTTTGTTCAATATCAAATCCAATTATTTTTTTGTTTTTGTACTTTCTTATTCTAAATATTACATAGTAGATTAGAATTGAACAACTAAAAATTATTAAATAAACATATACCTTTATTTCGAAATTAAGAATATTAATAAAAGCATCAGTAAAAGAAATATTCGATAAAACTGTTTTAAAAAAGGTATATATTAAAGTTATAAAAGTAATTATTCCAACTGATATTACTTTACTCCAAACAGGATCTGTCCAAGACCTTTCAAAAAAACCTTTGTACTTAATCTTATCATTCTCCATATTTTCTGCTTTTTATTTTCTAAAATTACAACTAACGTTCTCGCGCTACAAGCAGTTTGGACTAAGTTATGCCCGTTCTTCGGATTTGTAAAATCATCCAAATGCAAAACCATTTCCCTTTAAGCCTATTGCACAAATCCGTTGTAGCCGTTACCACTCGTTTTTTTGTAGATTTTCTGAATACAATTTATTTGAATCAAGTTCAAAAAAATCAAATATTTCTTTTTTAATTTCCCTATTTATTGGATTTCTTAAATCAGTATCACGACCATAAAATTCTTCATTCCAATATGATTGATTAGAATTTTCTGATATTGCTTGTAGTAAACTTGACTTATTAAAATCTAATCCAAATTGAATTGATTCATTTCTATATGGATTGAATTTTAAGCATTTATCCCAATCTCCTTTAGGATCTGGGTTTGGTATTTCAATGTATTTATAAAATTTATCTCTTTTAGTTTCTTTGTATATTTTACCATACTGTAAATAAACAGTATCAAAATCACCATAAGAAATACTTCTCGCATATGAAATTGGAAAATCTATTTCCCAATCTTCTAATGGTAAGTTTCCGATTATTTCAAAATCACCATAATATAGTAAATTGTCCATAATATATTGTGATGGTAAACTTTTCAAAAATTTCAAACAAGTTAAATCTATTTCTTTCGAATTCTGAATGATATGATATATTTTAATAACTAAAGGTTGTGTCATCAAGTTCGAGAAGCCATAATTTTTATTTGTTTTAAAATTTGGATTTTTTCTTATTTTTCTAATATCACAAATTAAACGACCAAATCCGAAGTTTCTCCTATCAACTTTGTAAATAAAAAATCACCTTCTTTTAAATTTATTCGTTTTCTTTCTTCGGTTGCTATTTTTTGTAAATCATTTAAATCACTTTCGGTTGTATTTGATATATAATTGTCTAACCAAAGAGGCAAATCCTTAATACTCTTAAATCTAATATTTTCAAAACTTGTAGAATAATATGTTTTCTCTGTTGAATGATTTCCTATAATAATTCCTGCAATGTTGAAAGTAAAATACATACCAATTCCGTTTCTAGCTTCTAGAGAAGAAAAGTTTAATTTTTTCTCTTTTCCTCTGCTCGTTTTAGGTAATAATATTGTTCGATTTACAGTTTCTTCTTCTAATTTGATTTCTTGATAGGAATAATCACCCACACTAATTTTTTTTCGGATTATATTGCCATCAAAATAGACGAATATTTCTTTAGTGATTTCTACTTTTTCCCAATTATCAGGAACAATTTCAAGACCTAAATATTTCCTTTGGTGATTGTTTAATTCAAATTTCATCAGTTTTTCCTTAAAATTAGTGGTAACTTATATATGTATAACAAACCCACACAAACTCATCCACATTTAGTAGATATGTGTGATAAATTTCACACATTACTTATTTTCAAATATATAATTTTTTCACTACAAACCATCAAAAGGACTTTTAATTTGATTGATGCTTTTTGGCACTTGTGTGATTGGCTATACAAACAAAAAAAGAGAAAAAATTAAGATGTGCATGCTAAAATATTGTAATAATCCTGGATAATCTGGTTAGATATTTGAATGCTTCCCGCTACTAACACAAAGCCCCCGCTTCGCAAAGTCTCCTGACTTTGCGTTTTTAACCTTTAGTTCTCATAAACCTTAAACCTGTATAAGTCTCCCAACTTTTCTGAATTCTATTTATATTAATAGTTATTTCTAAATTACATCTTCTACAAGAAAACTTAATCACTTTGCGGGTGCGAAGTCAGAGACATTCGCACAGCTTCTCATAAGGAACTTTTCGGAGAGCGGGAGTCGAAATCTTATCGCAACAGAGGGCTAAGGATAGACAGCTTTCACTTTTGAATTATTTTCTCTATTCAGCCGAATTTCAACCTTTAATACATTTGACACTCTACAAACATTTAAATAATTTCCTTTAACACTCTTTTCCCAATTAATATAGTCTATATTACTTTTAAACTCATTTAAGAATAAATTGTCTTTTGAATTTATCGTTTTAAAAAGCCCTCCTACAGGCACTATCTCCACCTTCCCATCATCTTTAACAATTAAAAAAGCATCCATACCCCCATCAAAACCCGAATAGGTCTCCTCAATGTATGATTGTGGCAAAGGTTCATCTTTTTTATATTTACCATAATAAAAAGAAATCCTGTTCCCTCTATCCACCCTGGTTATTGTAGTTTTCTTATAGCTATAGTAAATATAACTTTCCTCAGATGAGCAAGCTCCTAAAAAAAGAGTCATCAATAAAACTATTATATTTTTCATCGTTTTTATACTATTTCACCTCGCTCTCCGAGGTACTCTTATGAATGTTATACCAATATCTCCGACTCTGTGCCTCCTCTAAAAACAAATCTAGTACAAAAAACAAAAACACCATAAAATCTCTGATTTTGTCTCAAATTCAATATCGATTCTATTCGTCAAATGATTTAACATTCAAAACATTTTAAAAATCGAGAAGTTTTCTCTCTTTATTTTCTGTAAATTTGACTGTATGTACAAAACAAGTCTGCTAATACTTTTAGCAAACAACTTCTAAATTAATTCTCTTACTATAACCAATGTCTACTCTTTATCAAAGCCCAAGAATTATTATTCGTGAATTTTTATCTCAAGAGCAACAAACATTTTTAAATCTTTTTAAAGACAATCAAGTTACACAATACCTTCCTGATACTTCACCAGAAAGATATGCAGAAATGTTTACTGAATTGCTTGAAAATTATGAAAAGAAAAATCTTAGTCGATGGGCAATATTTGATACTACAAATAATAATTTCATAGGAATGTGTGTTGCTCGTGTTTTTATACACAACATAAACCAAATAGAAATTGGATATGTACTCAGTCGAGAATATTGGGGAAAAGGTATTGCTACAGAAGTATGCAAAGCAATAACACAATATAGCTTTGCAAATACAAATACAACAGAAGTTGTAGCCGTAACAGATCTCCATAACACCGGATCACAAAATGTACTGCAAAAAGCCGGATTCGAACGATTAAACAACCTTATAAGAAATGAAGAAGAGCTGGCTTATTTTAAGATAGGACGATTATAATCTTGCCGGCGCGAAGTCAGAGACATTCGCACAGCGTTGCAGATGAACACTTCGCATAACGGGTAATGTTGTCAGTTTTTTTTTAAAATTAAAAACTTTTACCAGCGTTAAATTTTGGAAATAAATAACATACTTTTGGATTAACTAAAACCTTATTTATAAAACTAAAATATGAGAAAAATTATTGTAAGTATGTTTGTTCTAAGTCAATGTTTTAATGTACAGGGACAATCGATAGATAAAATTATTACGAACAAAGAAGTAAGTCGCATAGAGAAAATACTTTCGGCTGATGATATGCAGGGTAGAAGAACTTTTACTCCCGGTATAGAAAAAGCATCCGCTTTTATAGAATCAGAGTTTAAAAAAATTGGTCTGCAAACCTTCAATGCAGCAGCGAATTACAGACAAGAATTTTCGATGACTGCCTCGAAAGCAGTTTCTTCCAAAATTACTATTGATGGTAAAGAAATAAATAACAATCAAGTTGTAACCTTCTCCTACCTTCCTCAGGTTTCTTTAACGGAGAAAAGCGATGTTTCTGTTGTAAAAATCAATAAAGGAGACAACTTTGGCGAGAAATTTAATGAATATTATAAAAGTCCAAAAAATCTTTTGGTCTTAGTTGACTCTTCATTTGATAAGATTTTACCAAATATTCAACATATTGATCGAATAACTGCTAATCCGGGAAACAATACTATTCTGTTTGTTTTTGGTACCACAGACGCAACTACTTTTTCTGTTGAACAAACGAATACAATCTCCAAAAAAGCATTGAATAATATTGTTGGAATATTACCCGGAAAAACGAAACCCAATGAATATGTGATTTTTTCAGGGCATTATGATCACATAGGAGTAGGCTCTCCTGAAGAAGGTGCCCCACATCCTGCAACAGACTCTATTTATAATGGAGCTAATGATGATGCCGCCGGAACAACAGCAGTAATTATGCTTGCGAAATATTTTAAAAAACAAAACAACAACGAGCGTACTATTATTTTTACCACATTTACAGCGGAAGAATTAGGTGGTTATGGAGCCAAATATTTTTCTAAACAGCTTGCACCGGAACAAGTGATTGCGATGTTCAATATTGAAATGATAGGAACAGAATCTAAATGGGGTAAAAACTCTGCTTACATTACAGGCTTCGAAAAGTCGAACATGGGGCAGATTTTACAAACTAATTTAACCGGAACAAGCTTTAACTTTTATGCAGACCCTTATCCGGACCAACAATTATTTTACCGCTCAGACAACGCTACTTTAGCCAGACTTGGAGTTCCTGCTCATACCATTTCTACTTCAAAAATGGATAACGAGCCTACATATCACACAGCCGATGATGAATTTGAAACGTTAGATATTGATAACATGACTCAAATCATAAAATCAATTGCACTAAGTTCCTCTTCGATTATTAGCGGAAAAGATACGCCAACAAGAGTCAATACTACGCAATTAAAATAACATTACACAGGTTCGGGGCTTCGGAGGCGAACTAATAAAAA
>NZ_AMYW01000055.1:0-17439 GCF_000335775.1 Flavobacterium sp. WG21 | reverse complement strand
GGCTATTTTTCAGTAGCTTTGTTGATTGCTTATTGCGGGTGCAAAGATAGGCATAAATGTGAGATATGCAAGCATGAAATAATATAAAAATAAAAAAAATAGCAGATTAAAAAATATATACGTGATATTCAAGGATTTCCGAAAAAAGAAATTTTATTTAAAGACATCACTCCGTTGCTAAATGACCCAATTGCGAGAAAAGAAACTGTTTTTATTCTGGCGGAATCTTTAAAAGGGCAAAAAATCGATAAAGTGGTGGGAGCCGAAAGTCGGGGCTTTTTCTTTGGGATATTACTGGCTCAGGAATTAAACGCAGGCTTTGTTCCGGTGAGAAAGCCAAATAAGCTGCCATACGACACGATTTCGGCTTCGTACGAACTCGAATACGGCACAGACAGTTTAGAGATGCATACAGACGCCATAAAGAAAGGAGACAGGGTTTTGATTCACGATGATGTTTTGGCCACAGGAGGAACCGCAAAATCCGTTTGTGAATTGGTAGAACGACTAGGAGGGGAGATCGTACAATGCAATTTTCTAATGGAGCTTAGTTTTTTGAACGGAAGAGAGAAGATTAACAGCTATCCTATTTTTTCGGCTTTGACGTATTAGTAATAAGGTACGTTCGCCAATCAATTCACTAAGATGTGACAAAAAATAAAATTCCAAATTCCAACATAATAATTGGAATTTGGAATTTAAACATTTAAAATTTATTTCTTTTTAAAACTATCTCAAGGTTGCCCCAAGTTCAGTTTCGAAAGTCTGCTGTAATTTCGACATGATTTTGTCAATTTGAGCATCTGTAAGCGTTTTAGTGTTATCCTGAATGGTAAAACTCAAAGCATACGATTTTTTGCCTTCCGGAAGTTTGTTTCCTTCATAAACATCAAACAGGTTAATATCTTTTAAAAGTGACTTCTCTGTTTGTCTCGCAAGATTGAAAATACTTTCGTAAGTAGTGCTTTTATCAATCAGTAAAGCTAAATCTCTTCGAACTTCAGGATATTTTGGAATTTCGGTATATTTAATTTTTCCGGTAATGATTTTCAGAATCAAATCCCAGTTGAAATCAGCAAAGTAAACATCTTGTTTGATTCCGAAATGTTTCAATATTGATTTTTTAACAACTCCTATTTCTACTAAAGTCTCGCTGTTGTAGCAAATTGCTGTTCCTTCTGCAAAAACATCCGATTGTACCGGAGCATTGGTAATTTTATCAATTCCTAAACGTGATAATACGCCTCTTACATATCCTTTTAATAAGAAGAAATCAGTTGCTTTTTGAGGATTGGTCCAGCTTTCTTTGTTTCTGTTTCCTGAAATTAACAAAGTAAGGTGTTTGTGCTCCTCATATCCGTTAAGATATTTATGATACGTTTTACCAAATTCAAATAATTTTAAATCCGAATTCTTTCTGTTGATGTTATACGAGATGGCTTCTAAACCTGAAAACAGCAAAGACTGACGCATGGTCGATAAATCACTGCTTAAAGGGTTCAGGATCGTAACATTGTGCTCTTCTTTTAAAGCAGAAGATAATTTTGCATATGCTGCTGTGGTTAATGAATTGGCCATCATTTCGTGAAACCCTTGCGAGTTCAGTTGAGAGGCAATTACATTTTGAACCTTATAATCTTCTGTTCTTGGAGAATTAGCAACGGTCGCATTGAATTTTTTAGAAAAATTAATGTTGTTGTATCCGTAAACTCTCAGAATTTCTTCGATCACATCAATTTCACGCTGCACATCTACACGGTAAGCGGGGATCGTTAATCCTAAACCTGAATCTGAAACGCTGTTTACTTTTATATCTAAAGAAACCAGAATTTTTTTGATGGTATCTTTTGGAATCTCTTGTCCGATAATTTTTGAAACGTGGCTGAAATTCAACAAAACTGAAAAATCTTCTACTTTTTTAGGGTAAACTTCTATCACATCAGAAGTGATTTTTCCTCCGGCTACTTCCTGAATTAAAAGTGCCGCGCGTTTTAAAGCATATTCTGTAATGGTTGGATCAATTCCTCTTTCAAATCTAAAAGAAGCATCCGTATTTAGTCCGTGTCTTTTAGCGGTTTTACGCACGCTTACGGCATCGAAATAAGCACTTTCTAAGAATATAGCAGTAGTTCCTTCTGAAACTCCGGATTTTTTACCTCCAAAAACACCTGCAATACAAAGCGGCCCTTTTTCGTCACAAATCATTAAATCTTCTTTGTGCAAGGTTCTTTCGACATCGTCTAAAGTCACAAATTTAGTGCCCTCAGTAAGTGTTTTTACAATTACTTTTCCATTGATTTTCGCTGCATCAAAAGCATGTAATGGCTGTCCTAATTCGTGTAAAACATAATTAGTAACATCGACAATATTATTTTTAGGAGTCAGTCCGATTGCTTTAAGACGATCTTGTAACCAGGCTGGCGATTCTTTAACTGTAATTCCGGAAATAGTTACTCCGCAGTATCTTGGGGCCAAAAGAGGCTCTTCAACCGTAACGTCAATTTTTAAAGTACGCATGTCTACTCTGAAATTGCTCACTGATGGTGTAATTAATTCGATGTTTACACCACGCTGCAGCATTCCGGCTCTCAAATCACGGGCAGTACCCAGGTGACTCATAGCATCTGCACGATTTGGAGTCAATCCAATTTCGAAAACTTCATCGTTGACAACTTTAAAAACTTCTGCAGCAGGAGTTCCCGGAACTAATCCTTCGGCCAAAACCATAATTCCGTCATGACTTGTTCCCAGACCTAATTCATCTTCGGCACAAATCATTCCGTGACTTTCTACTCCACGAATTTTTCCCTTTTTAATAGTGAATTCAGCACCTTCTTTATCGTATAAAACCGTTCCGATTGTAGCAACAGGTACTTTTTGTCCCGCAGCAACGTTAGCAGCTCCGCAAACAATTTGAATAGGAGCTTCTAAACCAATATTTACAGTGGTAACTTTTAATCTGTCGGCATCAGGATGTTTTTCACAGGTCAATACATGCCCCACAACAACACCTTGTAAACCGCCTTTGATCGACTGGTATTTTTCGACAACTTCTACTTCAAGCCCTAAATCTGTTAGTAGCTCTGAAGTTTGATCAGATGGCCAGTCCGTTTTAATAAATTGTTTTAACCAATTGTAAGATATTTTCATTTTGCTTTTTTATTCTTGTATGAGGTTACAAATATAAGAATTGCACATTGTAGTAAGAAACAATTTATTTGCTTTTTTCGGACTATTCTTTCAGAGAGAAATTTTAGAATATGTAAGTCTCTTTTTAACACATAGAAACATAATTTTACATCTTCAAATAAGGCGTTTCACTTGGAGTAAATCGCATAGCATATGGGGGATAATTGTATTTCTTTTATATGTTCTTTCAGTAGATAAAAACTTTTTTTTATGTATTAATTTCTTTAAATAAAAACCATTTATTTAATTATCAAACACTTATATCGTTTATTTAAATTAACTCTTCAATGTGTTTTTTAATGTTTTCGGAGATCTTTTTTGTTGGCAGATCATTTTCATCATCGCCAAACGGGTCTTCGATTTCTTCTGCAATAAGCTCTAAACTTGCCAGTACATAAAAGATGAAAACCACCACCGGAGCCACATAATACCCCAGGCTTACTGAATAACCAAAAGGAAGTGTCATCGTATAGAAGAAGATAAACTTCTTGATAAAAGCACTGTAAGAGTAGGGAATAGGGGTGTTTTTGATTCGCTCGCAGGCACCACAGATGTCTGTAAATGATTGTAACTCTTCGTTTAAAATAATAAGCTGTTCTCCGCTGATTTTTTTATCCTCGTACAGGTCGTTTATTTTTTGAAAAATTATTCTTTTAACCTGATTTGGTTTGTGTTTGTGATGATCAATTTCTAAATCTACATCTTCAAAAAGCTGTTTACCAGTGTCAGAATCGTGCAGGTGTTTGTGTAATACGGAAGCGTAGGCAGGAATAAATTTTCTGAAGAATTTTTTATCATTTTCTTCTTTCAGCATCGCCGAAAGTTTAATGGCCAGATTCCGGCTGTTGTTAACAAGGCCTCCCCAAAGTTTTCGACCTTCCCACCAACGATCGTAGGCCGTATTGGTTCTGAAAACCAATAATAATGAGATTACAAAACCCAACATCCCGTGCATGATCGGGATGTTGTGGATATAGTCATTTTTACCAATTTTAAAATACGAGACTTCCAAATATCCAACAATTGAAGAGTAAATTCCAATCGCAATCATGATCGGAAGTAGTTTTCGAACCGTATCCGATTTATGAAAATGAAAAATAAAAGTGAACCAATCTTTGGTATTGTATGAGATCATTTGGACTTGTTTTGAAACAAATTTACTTTAAAAATTGATATTCCCGGCCAATTCTTTCAAAGCAATCTCAGATAATTTTGCCTGAAATTGTGCATTGCTGTAGCGCACCTTAGCATTTACATAGTTTAATTGAGCTGTTCTGAAATCCAGTGTTGTAATAGTTCCAATTCTGAATTTATCTAGAGTAATATCTAAATTTTGTTTGGCAATCGTTACGTTGTCTTCTTCTAATCCAATCAATTCTAAATTGGTTAAATACGTTTGAAAAGCGGTACTTAACTGAGTATCTAGGATCATGTTTTGCTGCTCAATCGCAATTTGTGAGTTTTCGATCTGTAGTTTCGCTACCTTTTCATTTCGGTGTTGATTGAACCCGTCAAAAACGTTTAAAGTGGCGTTAAAACCATAGTTAAAACCTTTAGATGAGTTTTGACTTGTAAATCCAAGACTGGACTGACTTTCGTTAAAGTTGTATCCCGAAGTCAGGTTTACCACCGGATAACGGTCTGCTTTTACTTGTTTAAGCTGAAGGTCGGCAATACGTTTGTTGATAACCTGAGATTCTAAAGCCGGATTTTGTTTGTGAGCCAATTCTATTAAATCGACCAAAACGAGTTTATTATCTACAGCAACTACATTGGTTACGGTGAAATTTATTTTAGGATCACGTGCCAAATATTGGTTGAGTAAGATTTTAGCATTGGCATAGGATTCTTTTTGTCTCAGCAAAGCAACCTGATCTGAATTTAAATCAACCTGCGCATTTAAAACTTCCAGTTTTGATGCTTTTCCAATACTGAAACGGTTTTGTGCCAGCGTTAATCTTTGTTTCGAAATTACAATTGTGGTGTCTAATGCAGACAGTTGCTGCTGTTGCTGTACCAAATCAAAGTAAGCGCTGTTGACTTGTCCAATTTTGACCAATATCACTCTTTTCATTTCAGAATCACCCAGTTTTTGCAATTCTTTAAGCTGGTCCAGTTTGGCAAACATTTTCATTCCGTCAAAAACGGTCCATCCCAAGCTAACACCGTAGGCTAAACTGTTATTTTTAGCATTTCTTAAAGAGGTTGTAGTTCCGTCCTGACGTGTTTGTGACGAGTTGGTAACACTGTTATTGTCGGTTACCGAAGCTGTGGCCCTTGGCAGCATTCCGGCATTTCCAACTGTTACATTGGTTTCGCTTATTTTAAGGCTGTTTTTAGCAATCTTAATTTCGAAATTATTCTCTAAGGCGATTTTCATGGCGTCTTCAATGGTTAAGACTTCCTGCGCACTGATTTTTGTTGTACAGAACAACAATAAAACGAGACTTGTTACTATTATTTTAGCTTTCATGTGATGAAGGGTTAGCTGCGATTCCGCTTTTTCAGAAGAGATTCGCAGCTTCTATAGGATTTCAGATTTTATATCAATTATTTTGTGTTTCTTTCATATTCATCGATATGATCAAATTCAGGATAATGTTTTCTTGCTTTAGACCACATTAAATAAATAGCAGGAATCACAAATAGGGTTAAGGCTAACGAAAAGATGGTTCCTCCAACAATTACAACCCCCATACCAATTCTACTCGTAGAGGCAGCACCAAGTGACATTGCAATTGGCAAAGCTCCTAAAGCAATCGCCAAACTTGTCATTAAAATTGGACGTAGACGTGCTTCTGAGGCTTCTAAAATAGCTTCCAGTTTTGGTTTACCCTGTTCGCGAAGCTGATTGGCAAATTCGACAATCAAAATACCGTTCTTCGTCACCAATCCGATAAGCATTACCGTCCCAATTTGACTAAAGATATTCCAGGTCTGATTGAAAAGCCATAATGAAAATAAGGCTCCGGCAACCGCCATTGGTACGGTTAAGATGATGATAAGCGGATCGATAAAACTCTCGAACTGTGCAGCAAGAATCAAAAAAATCAGTAATAGGGCTAATCCAAAGGCGAAAGAAGTATTTGAACTACTTTCAACAAAGTCTCTCGATTCTCCACTTAAATCAGTGGTAAAAGTATCGTTAAGCACTTTTGCTTTAATTCGGTCCATTTCCTGAATACCGTCGCTGATGCTTTTTCCCGGTGCCAAACCTGCAGAAACTGTTGCCGACATATAACGGTTGTTGTGGTACAATTGAGGCGGATTGCTTTGTTCTTCAATTTTAACCACGTTGTCCATTTGAATCAATTCTCCGCTTTTATTTTTCACAAACATCGAAGTCAGATCCAGTGGTTTCGAACGGTCTTTTTGATCAAACTGACCAATTACCTGATATTGTTTTCCATTTTTAATGAAATATCCAAAACGCTGCCCGCTTAAAGAAAGCTGTAACGTTTGTGCGATGTCAAGGATCGAAATTCCTAAACTTTCTGCTTTTTCACGGTCAATACTTACGTTGATTTCAGGTTTGTTGAATTTTAAATTCACATCGGTAACCGAAAAAACGTCACTTTTGCCGACTTCTTCCATAAAAACCGGAATTTTTTCTCTCAGTTTCTCAAAATTCGGAGCTTGAATGATATACTGAATCGGTAATCCTCCACGACGGTTTACCGCAATGGTTGGCTGTTGAATTACAGAAGTTTTAGCATCAGGGTAACGTTTGGTCATTTTGGTCAATTGATCTGCAATATCTTTCTGAGATCTTTTTCTCTGATCCGGTTCAACCAATGAAAGTCTGATAAAACCAGAGTTAGTGGCCGAAGCTCCAAAGCCCGGGGCAGTGATAACCAGACTCACTTTTTTCTCCGGAATTGAATCGTCTACCAATCTCGAGATTTCCTGCATAAAACGATCGGTGTATTCGTAAGAGGACCCTTCTGGCGTAGTCATACGCATGGTTACAGAACTACGATCGTCATAAGGCGCCGTTTCCTTTGGGAGTATGGTAAAAAACAAATAGATCAATCCAAAACAAGCAATCAGAATAGGGAAACTAAGCCATTTTTTTGCGATAAAACGATTTAAAGAGTCAGCATAACCGCTGTTAAGTTTCTCAAAGAAAGGCTCGGTTTTTACGTAGAATTTAGATTTTTTCTGTTCTCCGCCTTTCATCAAATAGGCGTTAAGCATTGGTGTCAAAGTCAGCGATACAAAAGCCGAGATTAAAACGGCGGCTCCAATGACGACCCCAAATTCCCTAAAGAGTCGACCAACAAATCCTTCTAAAAATATTACCGGTAAAAATACGGCCGCAAGGGTTACCGAAATCGAGATTACGGCATAGAATATTTCATTAGATCCTTTAATAGCGGCTTCAATTGGCGACATGCCTTCTTCTACTTTCTTGAAGATATTCTCGGTCACTACAATTCCGTCGTCCACCACCAGACCGGTGGCTAAAACAATCGCAAGCAGAGTCAATACGTTGATCGAAAACCCGAAAAGCCACATGATGAAAAACGTCGCAATCAACGAAACGGGAATGTCAATTAATGGTCTGAACGCAATAGCCCAGTCTCTGAAAAACAAGTAGATAATAATGATTACCAAAATAATTGATATCCCTAAAGTTTCGGCAACTTCAAGTACTGATTTTTTAACAAAGATCGTATTGTCCAGCGCAATATTCAGTTTGATATCTTTTGGCAGATCCTTTTTTAAGGCTTCGTACTTTTTATAAAATTCAGATGAAATGTCCAGATAGTTGGCTCCCGGCATTGGTACTATAGCAAGACCAATCATTGGTAAACCGGACTGACTCAATTTTGTTTCGATGTTTTCAGGGCCTAATGCAGCTCCTCCAATATCGCTTAAACGAACAATCTTATCCCCATTGGTACGAATGATAATGTTGTTGAATTCTTCCGGTTTTGAAAGGTTACCAACCGTTTTTACGGTTAATTCGGTATTGTTTCCCGTTAGTTTTCCTGAAGGTAATTCGACATTTTGAGCGTTTAAAGCATTACGAACATCAGATACGGTGCATTTATAAGCGGTAAGTTTTACAGGGTCAATCCATAAACGCATTGCGTAGCGTTTTTGCCCCCAGATTTGAACACCGCTGACTCCGGGAATAGTTTCCAAACGTTGTGAAATTACATTCTCGGCATAATCACTCAATTCGAGAGAACTTCTGGTGTCACTTTGTACTGTCATCGAAATAATAGCGTCACTGTCGGCATCTGCTTTAGAGACTACCGGCGGGGCGTCAATATCCTGCGGTAAACTTCTGATGGCCTGAGAAACTTTATCACGAACGTCGTTTGCTGCTTCTTCCAGATTTTTGTCCAGATTAAATTCAATAGTAATGTTACTGCTTCCCTGATTACTGGAAGAAGTTATGTTTCGAATCCCATCGATTGCGTTGACCGCTTTTTCAAGAGGCTCTGTAATCTGAGATTCTATAATGTCGGAATTGGCTCCGGTATAGTTGGTTCGGATAGAAACCTGCGCAGGGTCGATCGAAGGAAATTCCCTAACACCTAAAAAGGTATAACCAATGAAACCGAACAGAATAATTAAAAGATTCAGTACGATGGTTAAAACAGGTCTTTTTATACTGGTTGTTGATAAACTCATAATGTTATTTATGATTTTAGAGTTTAGATTTTAGATTTTTTTTTGAATAAAGCAGAAGAAGGAGTATAGAATAAAGAAAATAGATTCGAGCGTATTAATTGTCACTTTAGACGTCATACATTTTACAGCTAACAACTAACATTTCACATCTCACATTTTCTATTTTTTCACATTCACTTTTATTGGTGCTTCATTTTTAAGCGACATTACGCCACTGGTAATCAGAGTGTCTCCGGCTTTTAATCCTGACAGAATTAAAATAGAAGAATCTGTTCTTGTCGTAGCATCAACCATCACTTCTTTGGCTTTACCCATGTTGGCAATGTATACTTTTTTACCGCTTTGTACCGGAATTATAGCTTCTGAAGGGACTACAATGGCATCTTTTACAATGTTTAGAGGTAGTTTCACATCAGCAAAAGTTCCAGGGAAAAGCTTTCCGTCCACGTTATCCGCAATAGCACGAATTTGCAGTGTACGTGTAGCTACTTCGACTTCCGGCTCGATGGCGTATATTTTTGCTGTATAAACTTTATCGGAACCTGAAACGCTAAAATCAATAACAGATCCCGATTTTACTTGTGCGGCATATTTTTCAGGTATCGAAAATGTAATTTTTAGTTTACCGGTATTTACCAGTTTTGCAACCAGAACGGTAGGAGTGATGTAGGTTCCCGGCGAAATAGAACGCAAACCAACTTTTCCTGAGAACGGAGCTTTAACGGAAGTTTTGGCAATTTGAGCTCTGATTAACTGACTTTGCGCCTGTGCAGAGGCATGATCGGCCTTCGCAACGTCAAATTCTTCCTGACTGATAGCTTCCTTCTGAAGCAATAATTTTGCTCTTCTCTCATTTTCGGCAGCCAGACCTTCACGGGTTACGGCTTGTCTGAGTTGCGCTTTTAGTTCGATGTCATTTACTTTAAAAAGCACCTGCCCTTTGTTTACAAAACTGCCTTCATTGAAATAAATGCCTTCCACAATTCCGGAAACTTCACTTCGAATCTCAATTTGTTCATTGGCTTCAATAGAACCTGATAGTGACAGGTTGTTGTCGAAGGTTGCAGTTTTAACAACTATTCCGGTTACCGTAGTAGGAGTGTCTTTGTCTCCAAACTTTTTCGATTCGTCGTTTTTCTTTTTATTCGACACGACTCTGTAGGCAATAAAACCTCCTAATACAATGATCAGTAGGGCGTAAACTAAGTTTTTTACTTTCATAAACTTGAGGTAAATGTATTTTTTTTGGTGTATGTTTTCAGTAAGCACACAAATTTAACTTTTTGTTGTGAAATCTGGAGAGCTTAGCTTTTATTTAACATTTGTACGTACAAACATTACATAAAACTTAGATTAGACTCTTTTTCTGTGTCAAGGTTTAATACAGAATTAAAAAAAATCAAGATAATTAATCAACGCGTTGGTTTTAAATAATATAAAAGTCGTTTAATACATAGTCCCGATGCATCGGGATATGTCCATATAAAAGTATATAAAAAGAAACCATAGTTGCATCTGTGTTCAAAATAACAGAAACACCTTATTTAAAAATATTAATTCTATGTATCTATGTGTTAAAGAATAATTGCACCCAACGAGTTAAATCAGTTAAAGTTTACGTCTTTTAAGAACTTCATTCCTATGATTTTACCCACAAAAAGGGTAGAATTGCGGGTTCTGCAAATCAAAAAAATCCGACAAAGATATTTTTCGATGTATTTTGTCCGATTTTATTTGCACTTTATCGATTTTATTCGTAACATTGATAGGCTTAAACAAAATGATCTCTTTTTTTTGGAATAATAATGTATCTGAAGGTTAAGCGTTAAAATGTGTAGGTTTTTTATTTGATTTAAAGTTAAAATAGTTAAATAAATAAACAGTGTAATTAACAACTGTTTAGACATTTTTTAAGTTTCAACCCCAAATTTACTTGTTTATGCTAAAAAAATTACTCGTTGGTTTATGGATGGCATTGTTGGTTGTAGCTATCTCATTTCTCTTCTGGCAGAATGAATTTAAATACAGTTTGCCTACGCCGGTTCCTCAAAATTACAAAGCTATAGCTGTAGGAAGTAAGATTGATTTAAAATGCTGTTTGGCAGATCGGAAACCTATTTTTATCCATTTCTTTAATCCCGACTGTCCTTGCTCCCGATTTAACATTCCTCATGTTTCGGAACTCATTAAAAAGTATGGCGACAGGATTAATTTTAAAATTGTGGTGCTCAACAAAGAGAGATCTTTCACTATAGCCGAAATTCAGGAAAAATTTGATGCTAAAATTCCGGTTTATTTCGATCAGGCAATAGCGAAAAATTGCGGTGTTTTC
This sequence comes from Flavobacterium sp. WG21, assembly GCF_000335775.1. Classification (NCBI taxonomy): domain Bacteria; kingdom Pseudomonadati; phylum Bacteroidota; class Flavobacteriia; order Flavobacteriales; family Flavobacteriaceae; genus Flavobacterium; species Flavobacterium sp. WG21. Next base: position 6,272 of record NZ_AMYW01000055.1, on the reverse strand, counting down.
TCAACCCCGCAGGCTGTTCTTCTGGATGGTTCTCAGAATTTGTACTATCGTGGGAACTACAATAAAACCAGGTATTGTACCAATGCCGACAGTAATTATGCTCAAATGGCAATTGATTCCTTATTGAAACAGAATCATTCTCCTTCCTTTGATGCTTTAGCTCTGAGAGCTTACGGATGTTCGTTACCAAAATGCAATAAATAAACCAAATTCTTAACCAAAATCATTTTAATTTATGAAAACAAGAGCCAGTTTGAATGAACAAGATTATTTGCACAATTTCATGTCTACGATGACCCAACGATCGGACACTATTGTCAATTATGTTTTAGCGATTTATTTTCTGTTTGGAATTGCTTTAGCTTTTAAATATGATACGTTTGAGATCGGAGTAGGAGTGGGTGTTTTAAATTTGCTGTTGTACTATTCAGCAAAGTTTTTCTTTAAGAAATCTAATTTTTACCAGTATGTGCTAGCTATTGTTTTAGCTATATTTATGGCACAGTATATTTATCAAATGCATGGTTTATTTGAGATGCATTTTACCGTTTTTATTGCCAGTACGATTTTAATTATCTATCAAAACTGGAAGCTCCAGATTCCTTTGACACTTTTGGTGGTCTTGCATCATGGGGCTTTGGCGTATTTGCAAAATCAAGTTTTCAATGACCCAAAAGGACTACAATTGTATTTTTCGCAGGTTAATTTTGATGTAGAAACCTTTGTAGTTCACGTCGTTCTGGCGGCAGTGGTATTTTTTATGAATGGGTATTGGGCGTACTATTTTAAAGAACACAGTCAAAACCACATTTCTAAAATTTCAGACGAATACGAATTAGAGAATATGAAGTTGGCTTCTGCAAAGTACAGCTCACTAACCGCTACAAAAGATTATAATGATTTTATTCACAGAACGACACTGGATTTGAAATTACCGGTAAGCTCTGTGCTTAAACTTATTGACGTTTCGAAAGGGCATACAGACAATGATAAATTATTAAACTATTTGGAGATGATGCGTGAAAGTGCCAAGAGAATTGACGATCTGGTAAACGATATTCATGTGAAATCTACTGATAGCAGAAATTAAGATAACAAATTATAGTGTGTTTTAAATCAGCTGTTTAATGATTTTAAAATACAGGCCTAAGATAAAAAATGGTATTGCTTATTAATTTTAAATACAGGATTTATGGACAACAGAATTACCCGCCCGACTCCATCCGACAGAGAAGTCGACTGGAACAAAACAAAAGTATTATTAAGTAAAACAGATACAAAAGGAACCATTTTATATGCAAATGAGGCATTTATTGATGTTTCGGGATATGATGAGCATGAATTAATCGGTCACGCTCATAATATTGTCCGTCATCCGGATATGCCGAAAGTAATTTTTAAATTTCTATGGGATAGTATTAAATCAAGTCAAAATATCCATGTGATTATCAAAAATATGTCTAAAACGGGACGATTCTATTGGGTGGTAACCGATTTTAAAATTATTGCAGATGATGATGGTGAAATTGTTGGTTATTTTGGAACCCGAAAATCAGTACCTGAGGAAATCATTGCGAAGTTTATTGACCCTCTGTATAAAAAACTGCTGCATATTGAAGAGGTAAGCGGAATGGGCGCTGCCGAAGATTATTTGATTGGCTTTTTAGAAGAACGCAAAAAAACGTACATGGAGTATATCGATCATTTGATTGCTACAGGAAAAGACGACAAGAATAAAATAAGCAAAGGACTTTTTAGTGGTTTGTTTGAAAAGAAAGCAGCTCCTAAAAAATAGAAAATTCCCTAGATTACATATACTTCATTGTAAAAGATAAGCATTCAACTTAGAAGAATTTGTCCCCCAACGAATTCAAATCACCAAAAACATCAGTTGTTGAAGGCCTGGTCTTTACCACAATGAAGTATATTTTTTATACATTTCCATAAGCCTTCGACTTCGCTCAGGGTGACCGTAGTAGTTCTGTATTTAATTTAGTTTCCAAAAGTCTGCAACTTGGCTTGTAATGACAGCAATAGGTTTGCATCTAATTTAGTTTTTAAAAGTCTTTGGCTTGGCTTGTGATGATAGCAATTGGCTTGCATCTAATTTAGTTTTCATAAGCCTTCGACTTCGTTCAGGTTGACCGTAGTGTTCTTGTTTATAATATCGGTAGCAATCCTAATCTTAGAATCTTAGAATCTCAGTACCTTAGAATCTTAGCAACTTAGAATCTCAGAACCTTAACTAATATAATTCCAAATATTTTTCTTCTTGGTTAGTTCGATAAAAACAGCTTTTAGTATGGCATGTTCCGGTTTTTGGAGCGGTGCATCTTCTTTTAGGATTTTCATGGCATAATTACGGGCCAGACCCAGAATGTCTCTATCGCGAACAATATCGGCAATTTGAAGATTCAGAACGCCGCTTTGTTGTGTTCCCATCAAATCACCCGGGCCACGTAGTTTAAGATCTACTTCGGCGATTTCAAAACCATCGTTGGTCTGAACCATGGTTTCCATTCGTGTTTTACTGTCGGAACTTAGCTTGAAGCTCGTCATCAGAATACAATAACTCTGTTCAGCTCCACGACCCACACGTCCACGCAGCTGATGCAGTTGCGACAGACCAAAACGTTCTGCGCTTTCAATGATCATTACACTGGCATTAGGAACGTTAACACCAACCTCAATTACGGTGGTGGCTACCATGATATTGGTTTTACCTTCAGAAAAACGTTTCATCTCAGCATCTTTATCAGCAGGTTTCATTTTGCCGTGCAGAATAGAAATAGCGTATTGAGGTAATGGAAAATCACGGGAAATACTCTCGTAACCGTCCATTAGATCTTTAAAATCCATTTTTTCCGATTCCTGAATCAGCGGATAAACAATATAAATTTGTCTTCCCAGAGCGATTTCATCACGTAGAAATTTCCAGACTTTCAAACGATTACTGTCGTATCGATGAACTGTTTGAATCGGTTTACGTCCGGGAGGCAATTCGTCAATTATAGAAATGTCTAAGTCCCCATACAAACTCATAGCCAAAGTTCTTGGAATAGGGGTAGCAGTCATCACCAAAACATGCGGAGGAATTTCGTTTTTCTTCCACAATTTCGAACGCTGTTCTACGCCAAAACGATGCTGTTCGTCAATTACAGCGAGTCCCAGATTCTGAAATTTTACCTTGTCTTCCAGTAGCGCATGTGTGCCAATTAAAATTTGTAAACTTCCGTTTTCCAGTTCTTCGTGAATTATTTTTCGAGCTGCAGTTTTACTTGAACCTGTTAAGAGTTTTATGTTGATATTTAGTGTTTTAGCTAATTCAGATAAGCCGATAAAATGCTGATTGGCAAGGATTTCTGTGGGAGCCATTAAACAGGCCTGAAAACCATTGTCTATCGCCAAAAGCATGCTCATAAAAGCTACAATTGTTTTTCCGGACCCCACATCTCCCTGCAGCAATCGGTTCATCTGGGCATTGCTTCCCATATCGGAACGAATCTCTTTTATTACTCTTTTTTGAGCATTTGTGAGACTAAACGGTAAATGATTTTGATAAAATTCATTAAAAAACGTTCCTACCATGGTAAAAGGATGTCCTTTTATTTTATGCTTGCGGATTAGGTTTTTGGTAATTAATTGAAGTTGTATAAAAAACAATTCCTCAAATTTTAATCGGTATTGTGCTTTCGCCAAAGCGTCAGTGCTTTTCGGAAAATGAATGTTGAATAAAGCTGCTCTTTTAGAAATAAGCCTTAATTCTTCGATTAGATAAGCTGGAAAAGTTTCGGTAAATAAAGCCTGAGTCTCCAGAAACAGCTGCTCCATTAGTTTGTTAATGGTACGGTTTGAAATCCCTTTATTAGCCAGTGTTTCCGTTGAAGGATAAACAGGCTGCATGGCCGAACGAAGACTTCTTTCATGTTCGCTCCACAATTCAATTTCCGGATGCGCCATACTAAATTGACTTCCGTATAGGGAGCATTTTCCAAAAATCACACAAACCTCATTCAGTTTCAGACTTTCGCGAATCCATTTATGCCCCTGAAACCAGTTTAAGTCCATTTGCCCCGTATCGTCTACAAAAGTAGCTACCAGACGCTTTTTATTCTTTGCAAATTCGACGGTTTTGATATTGATTATCTTTCCAATAATCTGCACCTCAGAACCTGTATTCTGAAGTTCGTTAATTTTATAATAACGCGTTCGGTCTATATATCTGTTCGGAAAAAAATTAACCAAATCTCCGTATTTATGAATTCCAAGTTCCTTTCGAAGCAGCTGCCCACGACTGGGACCAACGCCTTTTAGGTATTCAATGGGGGTTTCAAGGAGATTGTTGGACATTTCGGTAATTGTAGATTTTAGATTTTAGAGTATAGAGCAAAGAATAAAGAGTATAGAACAAAGAAGCAAGATTTTAGAGTAAAATCTATAATCTTGCTTCTTTGCTCTATTTTCTATCTTCGAATCGCTTTCATAACTGCGAAGATAAATTTTAATTGGGAAATTTGAAAGTCTGAAATAATTCATTGGCTATTTTAATAAATAAAGATATTGAGTAGATTTGTTCAGATGTTTTTAGACCAAAACCTTACATAATGACTAACGAAGAAAAAGTTCCTTTTGAAACCATGAATTTTGCAGGTGTGACTTTCAAAGTGATTAACCGACATGAAGCCAACACTATTATTGGCGATCTTACTGATTTTAACAATCAAAAAATATACAATGTTTTTGAAGATACCTGGCGTTTTCCGGATTACGAAGACAATCCTATATTTCTCTTAGCGGAAGATGATGTGGAAATGGATACGTTTGAAATGGATTACAGCACAGATGAAAATTCGGATGTTTTTATACTCGGATTTATTTTCAAAGGCAATCTAACTGTTAAAAAACTTATTAGTTCTTTTGATACAGATAATTCACCTGCTCTGATTGTTTTAGGAGAAACAACCACTACAAACATTACCTTGTTCGGAAGTGTACATTATTTAGGCGGTGGCTTAAAATGCGATTCGCTTTTAGGAGAATACAATCATGGAGAACTTTTTGTGAAGGGTGATGTTACCGCCTGGTTAATCTATAGTGATGATATGTGGATGCATTTTGAACGTTTTACAAATGTTCAGGCAATTGTTAATGTGGGCAGACCTGATGTTTTGATTTGCAGTAATCTGACAGATACAGACGGATCAATCGTAACCATTGAAAATTACCTTCCTTCGACACACCGATTGAGTGATATCGTAAATGATTCCTTTATTGAATATTCCGATGATGGTACAGAGATCTTAGGTAACAATTATTATGATGATTGCTTTAAGAAAGGACTTTCAATTGTTGATCAAAACAAATCAGATCAATATTTGTATACTGATTTTCGCGCTCAGTTTAAAGAAGCTGTAGAAACGATAGTTGAGATGGAAAAATTCAAAACAGAGGAAAGACTTTACAGCAATATTGGAAATACCACACATTTGTTTGTTTCTTTTGATTATGAAGGAAAGAAATACAGTCAGCTTTCAGAAGAAATTGGAAACGGATTTAATATAAGGATGCGTGGTTTATGGTGTCATGATACTGAAGAAATTACACTCATTCTCGAATATCTGGACGAAGAGGGAAATCCGAAATACCAATGGATGAATGATGAAACGACAAGCGGAATAGAGTTTTATTGCATAAAACGTGCTGTAATAGAAGCTTTTTATGTTCTTACTTCAGAGGCTGAAGAGGAAGAGGAGAGTGAGGAAATGGAAGAGGATGAAGAATACGATAATGGTTTTTCATTAGAAGAATTTGCTGTACAGTTTGGTAATTATGCTTTGCCGGCAGATTTAGTAAAGTTGTACGAGTTTGAGCAGGAATATGGCCCAGAAACTTATTCGGAATGTTTTGGTTTGACCATTACAGAAGACAAGACCGGTATAAAAACATGGTCAGAAAAAGAAGAATTTTACAATAGTTTTATCGAGTTTGCAGGAGCCAACGGTTCCGGAAGTTCGTATGCTTACTGGTTGATAAATGAGGATTTAAACGACTGTCCGATAGTCGTGTTCGGCGATGAAGGCGGTATTCATATAGTAGCTGAAAACACTAGTAAATTAATTCATCTTCTGACTTTAGATACCGAAATTTCAGTTGATTTCGATTCGGCTTATTTTTACAAAGACGAAGAGTATTATGAAGAGAATGAGAATAAGGAAGATTTTCAGCAATGGGTTAAAAAGGAGTTCAGTCTTGATCCGTTAGAAACCAATGAA
>NZ_AMYW01000054.1:0-17651 GCF_000335775.1 Flavobacterium sp. WG21 | reverse complement strand
TGTAAATCTTTGCGATTAAAAAATAAAACGCGGATGATACGGATTCGCTAGGCGAAAACGCGGATTAGAACGGATTTTTTATTAGGTGTATGGGTTTTTGCCCTTTTAGGGCGATGTTTATTGTTCATTTTGGTTCATAGTGCTTCGCACCATGCTCTCTGCTTTTCGGGCTTTCAGCCCTTTTTCCTTGCGTGCTTTGCGTATACCTTTGCGGACTTTGTGGTTAAAAACTTTAGTCCTTTTTTCTTTAAATATTCTTTTTTTTACAAATTGCGTTAGGGATGGGAGCGATATCCTTTTGCGATGCTCATGCTTTTAAAAATTCCCTTAAACTTCTATCGCAAAAGATTTAGCGGACAGCCCGACCCAAAGGGGAACGCCATAATAATTAGCTAACATGAAAAGATGAATATGTAACCGCATAGGGAATGTGTAGTTGAGATGTTTTTTTAAGTGTTTTTTTAGTGCTTTATTTTTAGTTTTATCCGGAGAGTGAGGTTTTTGTTTGTTTTAGATGAGAAAAGCGATTTAAGCCCCTGTTTTGAAGTGATTTTTATGGAAAGGAATATGAGGTTAAATTGCTACATCGTAGCCAACTTTTACCTTGTCCATTATTACATGAGTGTAGAAATGTTTAACATTCGGATCATCCATTAGCCATTTTTTGGCAAAAGATTCATAATGCTGCATGTCTTTTGCGTTTACAATAATAACAAAATCATAGGTACCGGTGACGAAATAACATTGCATCACTTCGTGGCATTTCCGCATAGAATCCTTGAATTTTTCTAAAGCTTTTGAATTTCCGTCCGCTAGAATGATGTCTACTATGCAAGTAATCGTTAAGCCAATAGTGCTTGGTGCTATTATTGATATATCGGCCTCTATTATTTTATTTTCTCTTAATCTTGCTAATCTTCTTTGTACGGCTGAACTGCTTAAATTTACTAAGTCGCCAAGTTCTTGGGCGGTCAGTCTATTGTTTTTTTGAATGTATTGTAAAATTTTTTTGTCGTATTCGTCGAGTGCTTGCATTTTTTACCTGATTTTCAAGTAAATTTAGGTTAAATTAGTTGTTTGTAGTATTTATTTGCCGAAATAAAGCAGGAAGGTATAAGTAGTTTTGTGTTGTAATATTTAACATAAAAGAAGAATAATGAAAAGAAATGAAAGTGTTTTTTCTGAAGAAGAAATCGAAAAATTTAGAAGTGAAACAATTGGGTGTAAAAATGTAAACCATCTTAACAATGCAGGCGCAGGTTTAATGCCTGATGTGGTAACTCGGTCTATATTGGAACATGTAAAGTTGGAATCTGAAATTGGGGGGTATGAGGCTGCGGCTTTGAAGGCAGATGTAATAAAGGAATTTTACGCTCAGGCTGGAAAATTAGTTAATTGTAATCCGTCGAATATTGCTTTTACGGCGAGTGCTACGGATTCTTATACCCGTGCGTTGTCTTCTATTCCTTTTTTGAGGGATGATGTGGTTTTGACAGATAATGATGATTTTATTTCGAATCAAATTCAGTTTATTTCATGTCAAAAACGATTTGGAATTAAAATAGTAAGAATCAAGAATGCTGAGACTGGTGGTGTTGATCTAGAAGATCTCGAGGAAAAATTATTTTCTCTTCAGCCAAGATTATTGGCTATAACGCATATTCCAACCAATTCCGGTTTGGTTCAACCTGTTAAAAGTATAGGTGAAATATACAATCGTTATAGGAAAGTACATGCTGATAAAACCTGGTATATTCTGGATGCTTGTCAATCGGTGGGACAAATGAAGTTGGATGTTGAGGAATTGAAATGTGATTTTTTAAGTATTACGATCAGGAAATTTTTGAGAGGTCCGCGTGGCACGGGATTTTTGTATGTTTCGGACAAGGTTCTTGAGTCTGGACTCGAGCCTTTGTTTATTGATATGAGAGGTGCTGATTGGATTGAAAAAGATATATATAAACAACAACCGGATGCTAAACGTTTTGAAGATTGGGAATTTGCTTATGCCCTTGTTTTGGGAAGCAAAGCTGCTATTGAATATTGTTTAAGTATTGGGGAGGATAGAATTTGGAGGCAAATACAGTTGTTGTCAAAATATATGAGAGACGAATTGGCTAAAATTTCTAAAGTTAGGGTTTTGGATAAAGGACCTGAACTTGGGGGCTTGGTGACATTTTTTGTCGAGGATTCTCAACCAAAATATATTGTTGATGAGTTACTGAAGAGAGAAATAAATGTGGTTCCGAGTTTTAGAAATTTCGCTGTTATTGATTTTGATGAAAAGGGAGTGAAATGGGCAGTGAGAGCATCTCCTCATTATTATAATACTTTTGTTGAAATTGATTTGTTTATCGAGGCAGTTAAGGAAATTGTGTCAATTCAACATTAGTAATTCGGGGTAATAAATAGCAAAAAAAAAACTCCTTAATTTCTTAAGGAGTTTTTTGTGGGCGATGAGGGGTTCGAACCCCCGACCCCCTCGGTGTAAACGAGGTGCTCTGAACCAGCTGAGCTAATCGCCCTATTTTACTAGGTTGCTATCGTTTGTGATTGCGAGTGCAAATATACGCTAGTTTTTGAGTTCTGCAAAGAAAATCGAATAAAAAGTAAAACTTTTTTAAAAATGATTTATATCTCGCTGTTTATGAATTTGTTATTAAATTGTTTTTTTGCAGCTTTTTTTCTTTTGGGACTTTTGTTTAGGCAAGCGGCAATTCAGCGACTACAAAAGTGCTTCCTCCAACGTAAATAAAATCATTTTTTGAAGCATTTTTTCTGGCTGTAACAAAAGCATGCTCTACCGAGTCGTAATTTTCCCCTATTAAATGGTGCTTTTTAGCGGCTTCATTTAAAATTTCAGTCTTTAGACCTCTGGACGAATTCGGACTGCAAAAATAGTATTGTGCATTTTTAGGAAAAAGAGGTAAAATAGAATCGAGATCTTTGTCGTTTACAACTCCCAGAACAATATGTAAATTTTCGAAACTCTCTTTTTGGATTTGCTTCATTACAACAGCTAGTCCGTGCTGGTTGTGGGCAGTATCACAGATGATCTTTGGGTTTTCTCCCAATTGCTGCCATCTGCCTTGTAAACCGGTATTTTTTACAACCTGTAATAAACCGTTTTTCAGATTTTCGTCTGAGATTTTAAACTCATTTTGAGAATTTAATATATGGATTGTCTGCTGTACCGTTTTTTTATTGTGAAACTGATAATCGCCAATGAGATCGGAAGGAAAAACTTCTGCGATTAAATCGGAGGCAAAATAGATGGGAGCTTCATTTAATTTTGCTTTGGCTAAGAATACAGGTTGAGTCTCAAAGGTGTATTCCCCAATAACAACAGGAACATTTGGTTTTATGATTCCGGCTTTTTCACCAGCAATTGCTGCCGGGGTATTTCCTAAAAACTGAGTATGGTCTAAATCGATGTTGGTAATAACCGATAATAATGGTGTGATTATGTTGGTTGCATCGAGTCTTCCGCCAAGACCAACTTCAATTATAGCAATGTCAGTTTTCTCTGAAGCGAAGTAATCGAAGGCTAGTCCAACAGACATTTCGAAAAAACTCATATCATTGGCTTCAAAAAAGTTTTTGTGTTTGGCTACGAATTGACAAACAAAATCTTCGGAGATTTCCTGGCCATTAATTTTAATTCGTTCCCTAAAATCTTTAAGGTGCGGAGAGGTATACAATCCTACTTTATATCCGGCTTCCTGTAAAACTGAAGCCAGCATGTGCGAGGTCGATCCTTTACCATTGGTTCCGGCAACGTGGATGCATTTTAACTGATCCTGAGGGTCGCCAAGATGTGCAGCCAGCAACTTAATATTAGTCAAATCTTCTTTGTATGCCGAAGCTCCCTGAAGTTGGTACATTGGAAGCTGATTAAACATCCAGTTTGTGGTTTCCTGATAGTTCATTGAATTGCGTTAAAATAGTTTCGAATTGAAATAATTTTCATTTTTTTTAGTTTTATAAGGGAGTGAAAATTATCTTTATTGCAAATTTCAAATATTTTTTAGAATTAATTATTAAAAACAAGAATTAATATATGTTTAGCTACATTCAATTACAAGCTGATACCATCGCAAATGCCTCAAACGTAGTTATCGAAAAGATTGCACCTGAAAATGAAATTTCAATGTTTGGGTTTATTATGAAAGGAGGAGTTTTCTTAATTCCGATTGCACTATTATTATTTTATACTATTTATATCATTTTTGAACGTTACTTATATATCAAAAAAGCATCAAGAATCGATTCCCGATTGATACAGGATGTGGGAGATAAATTAAATGCCGGAAATATTGAATTAGCCAGGACTATTGTGGAAAGAAGTGATACAGCAGCAGGAAATATTCTGAAAGAAGGTGTGCTGGTTATTGGAAGGCCAATTGCTGAGATTGAATCTAACATGGATCGTGCCGCTGATATTGAAATTGGTGAAATGGAAAGAAATTTGGGACATCTGGGACTTATTGCCGGAATTGCTCCAACGCTTGGTTTTATTGGAACTATTTCGGGTGTAATTAAGATTTTCTACAGTATTTCGGTTACTGAAAATATTAGTATTGGAAATATTTCTGGAGGATTGTATGAGAAAATGATCAGCTCGGGTTCCGGATTAATTGTGGGGATTATTGCCTATAGTGCATATCACTTACTGAATGGAAAAATTGATGATTTTGCGTTGAAGATTCAGAAACAAATATTAGAATTTGTCAATATAATTCAAAGAGCATAAGGTATGTCTATCAAGAGAAAAAGAAGGTTTCATGCTGAAGTGGCGACATCATCATTAAGTGATATTATGTTTTTCCTGTTGTTGTTTTTCCTTATTATATCAACACTTGCGAATCCTAATGTGATTAAAATGACATTGCCGAAAGCGAAAGCCAATGAAAAAACAAATAAACAATTAATTAGTTTGTCTGTTACCGAAGACAAAAAGTTCTATATCGACAAAGTACCTGTTGAATTTGATGCTTTGGAAACCACTCTAATGTCGAAAATTGGAGCTGACAAACAGCAAACCGTGGTGGTTCGAATTCCGTTTAATCTTCAGGTTCAGGATTTAGTTGATGTGTTGCAAATAGGAGTAAAGAATAATTTAAAGTTTGTTATTGCTACCAGTCCGAAATAAGATAAACATACAGTTTTATCCTCTTGGGGGCGACGAAAAAAAGAATAAACTACTTGATGAAAATAAAAAAGGCTTTCAGGAAATTCTGAAAGCCTTTTTTTATGGAAACAGATTTTAGTGTAAATCTGTGTAATTTGTGTTTAATCCAGACTGAAATTGTAAATTATTTTTCCAACCTGTTTTGCGGCTGCTTTGTCGTCTGCTGACCATTTTGTGTTCAATGCCGCTATTTTTGCCTGCTCCAGTAAACAGCTTGCGGTATTAGTTGTTCCTTTTATTCCCGCAGTTGCGCTAATGGTTTTACCATTTTGATCTACAGTAACTTCTACCACTACTTTTCCTTCTTCATTGCAGGTGTATTTTGGTGCCGGTTTAGACAGTGCTTTGCGTCCGTTTAGCGAATATCCAGATCCTCCACCGGAACCGCCGCCACTTCCTGGGCCATAACCACTTCCGGTACCGATTCCATTTCCGGTTCCGTTGCCACCGCCAGTTCCTCCTCCCGAACCTCCCGTTCCATAATATCCGTTTGAACTTAGACTGCCGTTCGCTTTTCCTTTGTTTCCAGCTGCTTTATCGTCGCCATCACCACCTTTATTCGATCCTTTTAAAATACTTGATAAGGCATCGTTTGTAGAATTGGAAACTTTTGGTTTTTCAGGAATCGGTTTTGCTTCCGGTTTTACAACGGGTGTTGCTTTTTTTGGTTTTTCCTTTGTTGGAATTGCAACACTTTCATCGGTTGTGGTATTTTCCTGAGTTAAAATTGCTTCGTCCGGTGTTGCTTTTGCCGGAGTTTGTCGGGCTTCGTTTTTTACATTTAAAACTTCACTTTTATAATTTGCTCCCGAACCTAAATCGCTGTCTCCAAAATTTACCGTAACACCTCCGCCACCTCCGCCAGAAGCCAAAGCCACATTGTTCTCCGGATTGTAAGGAGGCCAAAAGCGTATGAGAAATAACAACGCAATTAGTACTGCATAAATAGCAGTAGTGAGTAGTAAGGATTTCTTTTGATCTGAAGAAATGGAACTCATTTTTATTTTGAATTTTGAAATTGTATTATATAAAAAACGCTTAAAAGTAGTAAAAATTGTTTAGAATAGAAGAGTGGGTGATTTTATGGCTTACTGTTTTTTGCACGCCGATTTAGCTGATTTGCGCAGGTTTTGTAATTAATGGGGAAGCTGAATCAAAAGGATCAGCTGAATCAGTGTGAAACATAAAAAAAACAGGCCAGATGTTCATCTGGCCCGTTTTGATAAAGTATAAAAAAATTATACTAATTGTTTCAATGCAATTTCAAAAGCAGTTGCACTGATATTTGTTTTGGATGGATTTAAAGTGTGAGCTTTAACAATCGCATTTTTTATAATTTCTGAAGTATCATTAAAGATATCTTCGTCCGTCATCTGAACTTTTTTCTCCATGAAATAAGCAAAAACTCTTGCCATTCCACAGTTTGAAATGAAATCAGGAATCAAACTTACTTTGCTATCCACTTCTTCCATGATAGAACCGAAGAAAATTTCTTTATCAGCAAAAGGTACGTTTGCTCCACATGAAATAACTTCTAATCCATTTGCGATTAAGTTATCGATTTGTTCCTGAGTTACCAATCTTGAAGCTGCACAAGGGGTGAAGATTTCGGCACCAATTGTCCAGATTTTAGTGTTGATTTCGTCAAATGGGATCATGTTATCGGCAACTAATTTGTTTCCGTCTTTATTTAAAAACAAAGTTCTGATTTCTTCAAATGAAAAACCTTCTTCTTTAATTAATCCTCCGTCACGGTCAATAATTCCGATTACTTTAGCACCCATTTCAGCCAAATAGAAAGCGGCAGCTGAACCTACATTTCCAAATCCCTGAACAATTGCTTTTTTACCTTTGATGTCTCCACCGTAAGTGGCATAGAAATGACGAGCCGCTTCGGCAACACCATAACCGGTAATCATGTCGGCAACCGTATATTTTCGGGTTACATCAGGAGAGAACTTTGGGTTTTCGATTACTTTGATAACACCCTGACGCAATTGTCCGATTCTATTAATTTTATCTGCTTCGGTAGGTTTGAAGTGTCCGTTGAAAACACCTTCCTGCGGATGCCATACACCACATTCTTCGGTCATTGGAATTACTTCGTGAATTTCATCTACATTTAAATCTCCTCCGGTTCCGTAGTAACTTTTTAATAATGGAGAAACGGCTTTGTACCAACGTTGTAATACTCCTTTTTTACGTGGATCATTTGGGTCAAAATTTATTCCTGATTTGGCACCTCCAATGGCTGGTCCTGAAACAGAAAATTTAACTTCCATAGTTTTGGCCAACGATAAAACTTCATTCATATCTAAGCCTTTTCTCATTCTTGTTCCTCCACCCGCAGCTCCACCGCGCAGTGAGTTGATAACAGTCCATCCTTCGGCTTCTGTTTCGGAATCTTTCCAGTTAAAAACAATTTCAGGTGCTTTATTTTCAAATTGCTGTAATAAATCTTTCATTTTGTTGAGATATGTTTAGTTTGTGTAAAAGTATAAAATAGAATAATGCGAATAATGTATCTCGTGTCAAAATTTTATGGAAGAGAAAAAAGAAAGCCGAAAACAATACGTTTTCGGCTTTTGAATTTTATAAATCTAACAAATTATATTCCTAATAAGTGTTTTTTTAATGTCTCATCAACAGGTTTGTCTGAAAGCCAGATTCCGAATAATGCTTTTTTGAAATCAAACCCGGGAATTTTTCCTTTTAAAACTTCATTTTTGTATACATTGATGGTTTGGTCCAGCGGATTATAAGCAAGAACAAACACATCTTTTTCAGTAATCATGTCACTTAAAAAAGTTTTAAATTCTTCGATTCGGGGACGCAATTGATTAAGATTGCTTGACGCAGATTTTTCAAAACCGGCATTCATCGCTTTAGTAAGTTTGCTTGAAGAAACCATTGAAGAAGTAATTTCAATTCGGATTGCCATTTCGGTATCGCTGTCAATAATAAATTGAGGATCCTGACTTAGCTGCGATAAATATAAGGCCTGAACATAAACTTCCAACCACATTTTTGATCGGCCTCCAGCACCATTAAGCTGTAAAGTTTTGCCCTGAAATTCAATTTTTCTTGGAACCGTTACGCCATTCACATCAAGCTGAGTCTGGGCTGAAACGGTTGAGAATTGTATACTAAAAAGGAATGTAAGTAGAAGTAAACTTTTTTTCATGTTTTATGGAAATTATAATTATTGAGCAAAAATAATGTTAATTTATCAATTTTATAGCGTTCTTAAATATGTTTTTTTTGACTCAATTTTGCTTTTTTTGTTTGTATAAGATTAGTAATCAAATTAGTAAGAGATGTTTTACGGGAAGCCGTATATTTTAAGAATTGTTTAATCTTTTGAATAACTAAACTTTACTAAAATTTTAGCGATCGGACTTTTTTGATCCTGTATTTTATTCTTGTTTTTTAGAGTAATGATTGCAAATTTGATGCGTGTTACGCTAAATTTTTAAGATTATAACGAAAACGTTATCGTAATTATTGCCGATCTAGTAAATTTATATGCGCGCATTGTTAAACTCACTTTTAAAATTTATCTTTGGGAGCCTTTTTACAAAAAAAGCAATTCAAAAAAACAAAACAAAAATAACCGTCATCTTAATTTCGATATTTTAAATCGGGTTAAGCTGAGAAAAATAAAAAAGGATAACTATGGATTTTAATCTTACCGAAGAACATTTAATGATTCAACAAGCTGCAAGAGATTTTGCTCAAAACGAATTGCTGCCGGGAGTTATTGAACGTGACGAAAAACAAATTTTTCCGACAGAACAAATAAAAAAAATGGGGCAATTAGGATTCCTTGGAATGATGGTTGATCCTAAATATGGAGGAAGCGGACTGGATGCCATTTCTTATGTAATTGCGATGGAAGAAATTTCAAAAGTAGATGCCTCAGCTTCTGTA
Organism: Flavobacterium sp. WG21; assembly: GCF_000335775.1. Taxonomy (NCBI): domain Bacteria; kingdom Pseudomonadati; phylum Bacteroidota; class Flavobacteriia; order Flavobacteriales; family Flavobacteriaceae; genus Flavobacterium; species Flavobacterium sp. WG21. Next base: position 8,530 of record NZ_AMYW01000054.1, on the reverse strand, counting down.
GTGATGTCTGTAAACAACTCATTAGTTTGTTGGGGACTGCAGGAATTTGGAACTGAAGAACAAAAACAAAAGTATTTACCAGGTTTAGCATCGGGAGAGATTCACGGAGCATTTTGTTTGAGTGAGCCTGAGGCGGGTAGTGATGCTACTTCTCAAAAAACAACCGCGGTTGATATGGGAGATCATTATTTGGTAAACGGAACGAAAAACTGGATTACCAACGGAAATACAGCATCTGTTTATTTAGTGATTGCACAAACGGATCCGGAGAAAAGACACAAAGGAATCAACGCTTTGATCATGACGAAAGACATGCCAGGCTTTTCTATTGGACCAAAAGAGCAAAAAATGGGAATCCGTGGTTCTGATACGCACTCTTTAATGTTTAGTGATGTAAAAGTTCCTAAAGAAAACAGAATTGGAGAAGATGGTTTCGGATTTAAATTTGCCATGAAAACGCTTGCAGGAGGTCGTATCGGAATTGCTTCTCAGGCTTTAGGAATTGCTTCAGGAGCTTATGAACTGGCTTTGAAATATTCTAAAGAGCGTAAAGCTTTCGGAACTGAAATCTGCAACCATCAGGCAATTGCTTTTAAATTGGCAGATATGGCGGTTAATATTGAAGCAGCACGTCATTTGTGTATGAAAGCAGCCTGGGATAAAGACCAGCATAAAAATTATGATGTAAGTGGTGCGATGGCGAAATTGTTTGCTTCGCAAGTAGCAATGGATACTGCCGTTGAAGCGGTTCAGATTCATGGAGGTAACGGTTACGTAAAGGAGTACCATGTAGAGCGTTTAATGCGTGATGCAAAAATTACTCAGATTTACGAAGGAACTTCAGAAATTCAGAAAATTGTAATTTCAAGAGCCGTTATTGCGGGATAAATCTCTTTGAAACTTAGATAATCGAAACCCTTTCAGGCTGCCCAATGTCTGAAAGGGTTTTTGTTTGGATTTTAATTTCGTTATATTTACAGAAATAAACTTTTATGTACGAAGATTTAAAATACTGGTATTTACGGGACCATAAATTGTTTAGAACTTTGAGTTACTCACAGATCAAACAATTGTGCATTATCACAGGTTTTAAAAAAGCGTCAAAAGGAGAAATTATTTATTTTTCTACTTCAGATTTACCCCGCATATTTTTACTCAAAAAAGGAAACATTAAAATAGTGTCTATTGATGAAGAAGGTAATGAAACCATAAAAGATATCATTCAGAAAGGGGATTTGTTTGGCGAATTAACTTTGGAAACAGATGCCAAAAATGAAGAATATGCAAAAGTACTTTCGGATGATGTTGCGATTTGCAGCTTCCTGATGTCAGATTTCGAAGATTTATTACTGAGAAATCCAACGCTCGCACTTTCGTACACCAAATTTGTGGGACTGAAAATGAAACGTATTAAAAATAGTTATGCCAATTTAGTTTCTAAAGATGCAAAAACCAGATTGTACCAGTTTCTTAAAGACTGGGCAGATAAGGAAGGAGTAGCGGAAGGGAATTCGGTAAAGATGGAAAACTATTTGACACAGAATGATATTGCACAAATTATTTGTACTTCAAGACAAACGGCAACCCAATTGCTGAACGAGATGGAAACGAATAAGCTGATACATTACAATAGAAAAGAGATTGTTATTGTTGATATTACCAAAATCTAACTATTTTACGCTAAGTGTAAATTAGCCGACATTTGCCTTTTTCATACCACCGTAATTTTACATTATCAAATTAAGATGTAAAGTTAAAAATTATGAAAAAATTATTTTTTATTGCTCTAGTAGCCTTATGTACTGTTGCTACTGCGCAAAGTTCGCTTCCTAAAATGGCGACCGATATTGCTCCTTTATTAATAGGAGAGAAAATTCCAAATACCACATTAAAGTCAGTTGAAAATGCAACGGTAAAAATCTCTGATTTGCTTGAAAAGAAAAAAACGGTTTTAGTTTTCTATCGCGGTGGATGGTGTCCTTATTGCAATATGCATCTTCAGGCGTTAGCTGAAGAAGAGAAACAAATTCTGGATCTTGGATACCAGATTATCGCAATAAGTCCTGATGCTCCGGAGAATTTAAAAATTACAGAAGAAAAAGATAAAGTAAAATATACTTTGCTTTCTGACTCTGAAGGAGAATTTACCAAAGCGATTGGAATTGCTTACGAAGCTCCTGAAAACTATAAATCAGTAATTAACGTACATTCTAAAGGAGTCAATAAAAGTTTCTTACCCGTTCCGTCAGTTTTTGTTGTGAATCCAAAAGGTGAGATTGCATTCGAGTATATTGCTCCTGACTTTAAGCATCGCATTTCGACTGAATTACTCGTTTCAATATTAAAAAACCTAAAATAAAACAAGATGAAAAAGCTGTTATTTTTTGTATTGATTTTGGTTTCGGGTATTTCATTTGCTCAGAATGATGCGAAAAGATTAAGTCAGTACAATCTGGAAAATAAAGTAGCCATTCAGGGCTATGATCCTGTGGCCTATTTTAGTTCGGGAAAAGCGATTAAAGGGAAGAATGAATTATCAGCTTCTTATCAGGGGGTGATTTATAAATTTTCTTCCAACGAAAACAAACAGGAATTTTTTAAAAACCCCTCAAAATATGAACCGCAATACGGCGGATGGTGTGCCTATGCTCTGGGAAGTTCCGGAGAGAAAGTGGAAATAAATCCGGAAACTTTTAAAATTATCGACGGTAAACTCTATTTGTTTTACAATGCCTATTTTAATAATACTTTGAAAAGCTGGAATAAAAATCAGACTAATCTGAAAACGCAAGCAGACGAGAACTGGAAAAAAATAAACAGGTAACAAGATGGAAAAATCAGAAAAAATAATCTGGACTTTAAGGATTATAGCAGCCGGAATTTTGTTGCAAACCTTATTTTTTAAATTCAGCGGAGCAGAAGAAAGCATTTATATTTTCTCGACTTTAGGAATTGAACCATACGGAAGAATTGGATCAGGAATAGCCGAATTGGTTGTTGCGATTTTAATTTTAATTCCAAAAACAACATGGATTGGAGCTTTGGGCGGATGTGGAGTAATGGCGGGTGCTATTCTATCTCATTTATTTGTTTTGGGAATTTCAGTCCAGCATGATGGAGGCTTACTTTTTTTACTGGCCCTTATCACCTTATTATGTTGTTTAGGATTACTTTATTTCAATAAAAGTAAATTGTTTAATCTTCTAAATTTAAAATAGCCATGTTACTAAAATCAATACGCCACAGTTTAGATGAACTCGATGATCTGTTAGGTCAATTGACAGATGCAGATTATGCAAGACCTTGCCCTGCTCTCAATAATGCAACAATTGGCGAGCATTTGCGACACATTCTGGAAATGTTTATAGGTCTGGAAAAGGGTTACAATTCAGGAGTTGTGAATTACGATAACCGCGAGAGAAATATTCGAATGCAAACGGAAACGGCGTTTGCAAAAGAACTTATAACCGGAATAAAAGCAAATCTGAAAAGTGAGAACAAAACCATTTATTTAGAACAGGTAATAGACGGGCTTGCCCTTCGAATTCAAAGCAATTATTACAGAGAATTGCTATACAATCTGGAGCATTGCATCCACCATCAGGCTTTGATCAAAGTGGCCGTTATGCCGTTTAAAGATGTTTTGATTCATGAGAATTTTGGTGTGGCCCGTTCCACCATAGAATACAGAAAACAATGTGTACAGTAAGTTTCGTCAACCATAACGGAGTGGTAATGATTACTTCAAATCGGGATGAAAAAGTAATCCGTCCGGAAGCCATTGCACCCAGAAACTATTGTCATAATGGTAAAAATGTGATGTACCCGAAAGATTCAAAAGCGGGAGGGACGTGGTTTGCTGTAGATAAAAACGGAACTGTGCTGGTACTTTTGAATGGAGGTACAGAGAAGCATCGGATTTCATTTTTGTATAGAAAAAGCAGGGGACTGATTGCTCTCGATATGATTTCGAGTTCGTCACCCAAGGATTTCTGGGATGAAATTAATCTGGAAGATATCGAACCGTTTACATTGGTTTTGTATCAAAATGAAGAATTATATGAACTGATTTGGGATGGTTTGGTAAAAATTAAGACACTGTTGGAGAGTTCAAAGAATCACATCTGGTCATCGGTTACTTTATACCCTCCGGAAATTAGAAAGAAACGCTCCAATTGGTTTTTTGATTTTTTGGAAGGTAAGGATGAAATCTTCTCTACCGATATGTTAGATTTTCATAAAAACACTCAAAATGATGATTCTGAAAACGGATTGGTTATTAATAGAGAAAATGTTTTGAAAACACTTAGCATAACTCAGGTGGTAATCAAGCAGAATAAAGGTACTATTAAGTATTGCGATTTAATTAAGACAAAGGAGTTCTCGACTTCTTTTATAAGTATTTAATGTAGTAAAGATGAAACTATTTTTTCATAAAGTAACCAATTGGGAGTACTGGCCTTTTAAAGTGCTGTACGTTCCTATTTATTTTCTTTGGGCCTATTATGCGATCAAAGCAAGATCAGTATTTTTCTTTAATGCGTCTAATCCGAAGATAAAAAACGGCGGGTTTATAATGGAAAGTAAAAAACAAATTTATGATTTGCTTCCCAGAGAATGTTATCCCAATACTATTTTGATCAAAGAGAATACGGATCTAAATAAGATTGCAGAAAAAATAGTCGAAAACAGAATTTATTTTCCTTTAATCGCTAAACCTGATATCGGTCTAAGGGGGTCTGGTGTGAAAAAAATAAGAAATGTTTTTGAGTTGAGTGAATATGCCGGAAAAGCAAATTTTGATTTTTTATTGCAGAATTTGATTCCATTTAAAAATGAAGTTGGTATTTTTTACGTGCGTCATCCACATCAAAAAGAAGGCAAAATTACCGGAATTGTTTCGAAAGAATTTTTAATTGTTACCGGTGACGGAATCTCGACTATTGAAGGGTTAATCTGTAAAACGCCAAGATTTCAATTGCAGCTTGATGTTTTAAAAGAGGAATACGGAGATCAACTGCAGCAGGTTTTGAAATATGGTGAAAGAGTAAATTTGGTTCCTTTCGGGAATCATGCCCGTGGCGCAAAATTTTTAGATGGAAGCGATTGGATCACACCAAAGTTAACCGCAATGATTGATAAAATTGCTAAAGAGGTTCCGGAATTTTATTTTGGGCGTTTTGATATTATGTACAACACTTTCGAAGAATTAGAACGTGGAGAAAAATTTCAGGTTGTAGAACTTAACGGGGCAGCCAGTGAACCAACACATATTTATGATCCTAAACATTCTGTTTGGTTTGCCTGGAAAGAATTGGCAAGACACATCACTTATATGTATGAGATCAGTGCTGCGAATCATAAAAAGGGAGTGCCATACCTGAATTATAAAGTTGGAATCCGGGAATATAAATTGCATTTGGCTCAGAACAGTAAGATTATAAATTTTTAAAAAATGAAAAGGTTAAAGAATATCTCAGTTGGATTTTTGGTGAGCTTCATCGGATCGATCCCGTTAGGATATTTGAACGTAGTAGGTTTGGAGATTTATTCGAAATCAGGACTTTTTAATTTGGTTTTCTTTCTGTTCGGAGTCATTTTTGTCGAAAGTTTTGTCATTTATTTTACTTTGCTTTTTGCCAGAGAACTAATCGATAATAAAAAATTAATGAAGCTAATTGATTTTTTTGCTATTGGGTTTATGTTTGTTCTGGCTTTTCTCTTTTATTATGGGTTTCATCAAGCCGAAAAAACAAATGATAAATTAAGGGAGTATTTAGGGTATTCGCCATTTGTTATCGGAGTGATTTTAAATTGTTTCAATTTTTTACAGCTGCCTTTCTGGACGAGCTGGAATCTGTATTTGCTTAACGGAAAGCATATTGTCGTAGAAAAAAAGTTAAAATATTATTATATTGCAGGAACTTTGATTGGTATTTTTTTGGGAATGTTAAGCCTGATTCTGGTTTTACAGACTATTTTTGAGAAAAGTAATCCATTATCAAGGTACGTGATGCCTGTTTTTATTCCGATATTTTTTATGGTCTTAGGGAGTATTCAGGTATTTAAAGTGTATAAAAAATATTTTAAATCGACCGCTTTAGAGGTTTAGCTCCTGAAGCGCAATTAAATCATTCTTTATGAAAAAACTTTATATTCTACTTCCTTTTGTTTTTCTGGCCTGTAAATCAAATCCCGTTACAGTGAACACTACATCTTCAACAGCTGTTTCAAAACCTATTGAAGTAACCTATAAAGTAAAAGAATCTGAAGTTTCAGATTTTCTGAAAGAATTGTCTTCCGATGAGATGGAAGGTCGTGAAACAGGCACAAAAGGTATCGAAAAGGCAGCCGCTTTTTTAGAAAATTTTTTAAAGAAGAACCATGTGACACCTTATTTTACTACCTATAAAGACACGTTGACGAACTTTAAAACACCAGCCTATAATATTGTGGGAGTGATAGAAGGAACCGATCCTGTGCTGAAAAAAGAATTTGTGGTCTTAAGTGCGCATTACGATCACATCGGATTAGAGAAAAAACAACAGGCAGATGTTGTTTTTAACGGAGCGAATGATGATGCGTCCGGAGTTACAGCAGTTGCAGAGATGGCAAAGTATTTTAGCGAAACAAAATCGAACAAACGCAGTATTCTTGTTGTGTTTTTTGCCGGAGAAGAAAAAGGATTGTTAGGTTCTAAAAGCCTCGTGCAAAAACTTAAAAAGCAAAATTTTAATTTATACGTACAATTGAATATCGAAATGATTGGTGTACCTATGAAACGGGACTATCTGGCCTATATTACCGGTTTTGACAAAACCAATATGGCTGCGAAAATAAACGAATACACGGGTAAAAAGACTATTGGTTTTTTACCGAAAGAAGCAGAGTACAAACTGTTTTACCGATCGGATAATTATTCTTTTTATGAGGCATTCAAAAAACCATGTCAGTCTATAAGTACTTTCGACTTCGAAAACTTCGACTTTTACCATCATGTCTCAGACGAATTTAAAGTAATGGATATTTCACATATGACTTCTTTTATTCAGGAGTTTCTGCCGGCAGTGACCAAAATTGCAATCACACCAACTGAGGAAATTACAATGAATAAATAATTCTGTCCTTTTATTCGATTTGCTTATTTTTGCTTTATGAAAAATATTATTGTTACCGGAACCAGTCGTGGAATTGGTTACGAATTGGCATTGCAGTTTGCCAATGCAGGTCATCAGGTTTTGGCAATTTCAAGAAAAACACCTCAGGCTCTTTTGGAGCATCAAAACATTAGCTGTTTGTCAGTAGATCTGTCAGATGAAGCGGCTTTACAAGAAGTAGATCAATTTCTTTCGTCTGCCTGGAATAGAGTAGATGCGGTGGTTCATAACGCAGGTGCATTGTTGTTAAAGCCTTTTGCCGAAACCACTCAGTCCGATTTTGAAAGTATTTATAAAGTGAATGTTTTTGCGGTTGCCAACTTAACCCGTATTTGTCTTCCTTATCTTCAAAGCGGAAGCCATGTGGTTACCATCAGTTCTATGGGCGGCGTAAGAGGAAGTCTGAAATTTGCAGGTTTAGCGGCTTATAGTTCCAGTAAAGGAGCTGTAATTACTTTAACCGAATTGCTGGCGGAAGAATATAAAGAAAAAGGAATCTCATTTAATGTTTTGGCACTGGGTTCCGTTCAGACTGAAATGCTAAATGAAGCTTTCCCGGGTTATCAGGCACCAATATCAGCCGAAGGAATGGCAACCTATATTTATGATTTTACGCTTAACGGAAATAAATATTTTAACGGAAAGGTTTTAGAAGTTTCGTCTACTAATCCATAAGCTAAAATTCCAAACATATATGTCAGGCTGAGCGAAGTCGAAGCCCTTTTTACAAATAACATTTAACTTATAGTGAACGAGACCCTTGCAAAATATATACCGGAGCATGCTGTAAGGCCTGTTTTTGATTTGATTGTTGCCAATCAGGTTCATCTGAAAATCGTGAATGAACGCCAGACGCGTCATGGGGATTACAGAAGAGGACCTAGTGGCAAACATGAAATTACGGTGAATGCAAGTTTAAATAAATATCGTTTTCTGATCACGCTGATTCATGAAATTTCGCATTTAGTGGCGTTCGAAAAGTTTGGCAGAAATATTAAACCTCATGGAAATGAATGGAAGTTTACTTTTCAAAGAATGATGGTTCCTTTTATTCGTCCTGAGATTTTCCCAAGTACTTTATTGCCGTTATTAGCCCGACATTTTAAGAACCCTTCAGCAAGTAGTGATACCGATACGACCTTGTCTTTGGCCTTAAAACAATACGATGCGCACAACGATAAGAACTATATTTTTGAAATCCCCTATGGAAGTGTATTCAGGATTAAAAATGGTAAAACATTCAAGAAATTGGCCGTTAGAACCAAACGTTTTGAATGTATCGAAATTAGCTCAGGAAAAACATACCTGTTCAATCCAAATGCCGAAGTGGAGATAATCCAATAAAAGAAAATTCTAATAAAAAAATTCAAACT
>NZ_AMYW01000053.1:0-17686 GCF_000335775.1 Flavobacterium sp. WG21 | reverse complement strand
AAAGATGATAAATGAGTCGAAAGAAGTTTTTTATAGCTTAAAATCAACTTATGAAGGTGTTTTTAATCTAAAAACTCTATAAAATTTTTAATATTAATAGAAAATATAAATATAAAAAAAAGCGCTTATAAAAAGCGCTTTTAAATAGATTATAATTATATTATTTTTGAATCATTTCAGAAAGAATTTCAATTTCTCTCTCCGAAGCATTTTTTGGAGGATTTGAATGTAACTTCAAAATATCTTCTTCAAATTGTTTTCTTAAACTTTCATTTTCTAAATCTCTTAAATTTAAAAGTGCTTTAGATCTCACATAAGTAGATTCACTTCTAAGAGACATCGTGTACAATTTTTTAATATCCTCTTCTTCAAAATCAGGAGATTTCAAACTGGAATATTTTAGAATAAACTGAGCAAACAACAATGATCCTTTGTTATTGTTAATATTCTTCTTTAAAGAATTTTGCAACAACGAAAAACTAGAAACATTCTTGATACTCTCCCCTATTGCACTTTCAATAGCAATACGTTCTGCTTTTGTCTCCACTTTGAAATATTTATTGATATCCTTCAAAGAATTGTTGATACTATTTTCTTCTTTTTTACCCTTCTCTTCCCAGGCATCTTTTAGTCCAACTGTTTTGTTAAATACTAATTTTGAAGGAGTTGAATCTTTATCAACAGTAAAATAACCCAAACGTTGAAACTGAAATTTATCTTCATTTTGAGCTGTAGCCAAACTTGGTTCAACAAATCCTGTAATTACTTCCAACGAATTTGGGTTCACAAAATCTAAGAAATTTTTCTCTTTATAACTGTCCGGAGCTTCATCTGTAAACAAACGATCGTACATACGAACTTCTGCTTCAACTGCATGCTGAATGGAAACCCAATGTAAGGTCCCGGATACTTTTCTCTGACTTGCTTCTGTCCCGCTTCCGCTTAAAGAATCAGTGTCATAACTTACATGAATCTCCGTAATATTACCTTCTAAATCTTTTATAACACTTTCACCTTTAATGATATAAGCATTTTTTAAACGTACTTCTTTTCCTAAAGTAAGACGGAAAAATTTAGCAGGCGCTTCTTCTAAAAAGTCTTCTCTTTCGATATACAATTCACGTGAAAAAGGCACTTTTCTGAAACCTGCATTTTCATCTTCCTGATTATTTTCGGCTTCCAACCACTCCTCTTTTCCTTCAGGATAATTTGTAATTACCAATTTTACCGGATCTAAAACGGCCATTACACGTGGTGCAATTTTGTTCAAATCTTCACGGATACAGAATTCTAAAACCGATACACTGATCAGATTATCACGTTTTGCAATACCAATTGTATTAGCAAAATTACGCAAAGATGCAGCAGTATAACCTCTTCTTCTTAGTCCCGAAATGGTTGACATTCTAGGATCATCCCAACCGTTAACATGCTTTTCCTTAACTAGTTGCTGTAATTTTCTTTTACTTACAACTGTATGCGAAAGATTACGTCTGGCAAATTCTCTTTGCTTGGGACGTAGTTTATTATCTTCAAAAATTTGGTCTAAAAACCAATCGTATAATTCACGATGCGGTAAAAATTCCAGTGTACAAAATGAGTGTGAAATGCCTTCCAAATAATCACTTTGTCCATGTGCCCAATCGTACATTGGGTAGATTTTCCAGTTATCCCCTGTTCTATGATGATGTTTGTGTAAAATTCTGTACATGATAGGATCACGCATCAACATATTGGTTGATTTCATGTCTATTTTGGCACGAAGAATATGAGTACCAGCCTCAAATTCACCATTTTTCATTCTTTCGAACAGCTCTAAATTCTCTTCGACTGAACGATTTCTGTACGGACTATCAGTTCCTATCGTTGACGGAGTTCCTTTTTGAATCGCCATTTCTTCTGAAGACTGACTGTCTACATAAGCTTTATCTTTTTTAATTAACAGAACTGCCCAATCGTATAATTGCTGAAAATAATCTGAAGCATAACGTTCTTCTGACCAGGTATATCCCAGCCATTCTACATCTTTTTTTATAGCATCAACAAATTCCTGCTCTTCTTTCTCCGGATTTGTATCGTCAAAACGTAAATTTACAGGTGACTGATAATCAATTCCCAAACCAAAATTTAACGCAATAGAACTTGCATGTCCAATGTGCAAATATCCATTTGGTTCTGGTGGAAAACGAAAATGAAGTTTGGTTTTAGAAAGACCTGATTTTAAATCTTCCTCTATGATTTGTTCAATAAAATTGAGTGATTTCTCTTCTGATGCCATTATTTTATAGTAATTTTAGCAAAGATAAAAAAAAGGTTTCAGGTTTCAGGTTTAAAGTCATTTAAGTGTCGTTGAACCTGAAACTTTAAACTTTAAACAATAAGAAAATGGGAGTTATAAAATTAAAAAACATCCGTACTTTTTCCTACCATGGATGTTTAATTGAAGAAGGAAAAATTGGATCTGATTACACGGTTGATCTAAAAATCAAAACTAATTTACAAAAATCAGCACAAACAGATCATTTGTTAGATACTGTTGATTACGTTCATTTGAACAAAATTGTAACCGAAGAAATGGCAATTCGCTCTCATTTATTAGAGCATGTAGCCAAAAGAATCAATATTCGTGTACTTTCGGAGATTGAAATGATAGAAAAAACTACTGTTTGGGTTTCTAAGATAAATCCTCCTATTGGTGGTGATGTTGAAACAGTTACTATAAAAATGACGGAAACGAGAAAATAAATTTTTCTTTAAAAATGCTAATTTTTTAAAATAGTTACTTTGAAACTTTTGAAATTTAAAGATTTTAGTTACTTTTGCCATCCGTTCAAGTAATGGCGTCGTGGCCGAGCGGCTAGGCTGGGCTCTGCAAAAGCTCCTACTCCGGTTCGAATCCGGACGATGCCTCTAAAACCTCTAAAGAAATTTAGAGGTTTTTTTTATGTTTAATTTTTAGAAAAAATTAGATAAAGATTTATGTTCGAATCCGAACTATACCTCAAAAACCTCTAAATTTCTTTAGAGGTTTTTGAGGCATTAAATTATACACGATCTTGTCATTTCGAGGAACGAGAAATCACACCAATTAATCAACAAAGATTGTCGATTAAGTTTGCGGAGTTTCTTGTGTGATTTCTCGTTCCTCGAAATGACAAACTTTACGCAAAATTGCAAACCGGACAGGTTTTAAAAACCTGTTCGGTTTAATATATAAAAAAACCTCTGATATACAGAGGTTTAATTTTATAATTTGGAGTTATTAACAACTTACTTTTCAATCTTTTCGAAAGCGTTTTTAACCATTTCTTTCTCTTTCGGAAACCAACCCTGAATCATTAAAACTACGCCAAAAACCATCAATACAACGCTAATACCTTTTTTAATTTTTAGGATATTCGTAGGTGTCATTTTTGATTTTAATTGTTTGGCTAATAATATTTTAAGGCAATCAACTACTAAATAGGTAATGATAACCGAAGTAAAAAAAGTAAACATTCTCGAATTTTGCATTTCTAACTTTGGACCAACAGAAATAATAACGGCTAACCAAAAACCAAGAACGCCAATGTTAATAACGTTCAGTAAAAAGCCTTTTACAAATAAACTACCGTAGTTTCTTTTAATAATATCACGATCGATTTCTTCGTCGTTTATTTTTGCTTCTTTCTTTAGTCTTACGAAAGAAATTATACCGTACGCCAGCATAATAATTCCGCCAAAAATAAAAAGAGCAGGTTTGTCTTTTAAACTCTGAATCAGTCTGTAACTTCCCAAGTAGGCAATTGCAATAAAGAAAATATCACCTAATACTACACCAAGATCAAAAACTAATGCAGCTCTGAATCCTTTCGTAATACTGGTTTCCAATAGTATAAAAAATACCGGACCTACCATAAAACTTAAAAAAAGTCCCCATGGCAGTCCAGCCAAAATATCATTTATCATTCAAATACAATTTCTTATTTTACTTCTTCGATTTTACCTCCAAAAACCGTTTTTTGATTTATTTGCTTCGGTTTTCCATAAATGTAAATAGAGCCTCCTGCGCTCACTTTTGCATCCACAAGGGTTGAAGCATTCACATCTGCTTTTCCTCCCGCAGAAACGCTTACTTTCGTTTGTGAGGTCTTTAATTTACTTGCCAACAAATAACCACCGGCTCCAAGACCTGCATCCTGATTATCGGCTTTACCACTTAAAGTAATTGAACCACCGGAAACGGAGCTTACATTAAGTTTATCAACATTTAATTCAACATTAATCGTTCCGCCTTCTTGTGCACTTACTTTAAATACCGTTGCTTTTATAACATCTTTACTACTAACACTGGCTCCTTCATTAACATCTATAAGCTCTAAACGTTTGTAATATACGGTAATATCCAAATCATTTCCTGATAATAACTTAGGAAAAGGCATTCTTAATTTTAATAAACCTTTCTTGTTAACAACTTCGACTTCTGATTCTCTTGCTCCCTTAATTACAATCTTGTTTTCTGAAGACTGAACTAATTTTACACTTAACTTATCAAATACTTTAACGGAATCAAAATCACCTAACTCTTTAGTAACCTGACCAAAAGACATCTGAACCAATAAAATTGCAGCTACTATAATTAACTTTTTCATACTTCTATTCTTTTAAATTAAACTTCTATTCTGCTCTTCTTAAAAAATGAAAATCCAACTGTTTTTTAACTAAATCAGCATTTTTAACTTTTACATAAATTTCGTCTCCTAATTGTAAAATGCTGTTTGAAGTGGCTCCAACTAATGCATATTGTTTTTCATCGAAAGTATAATAATCATCTTTTATCTCTCTGATTCTTACCATTCCTTCACACTTGTTGGAAACAATCTCTACATAAATTCCCCATTCCGTAACACCAGAAATAACTCCAAGGAATTCCTCGTCCTGGTGATCCTGCATATATTTCACCTGCATGTATTTGATACTATCTCGTTCAGCATTAGTGGCTAAACTTTCCATATTAGAACAATGTAAACATTTTGTTTCGTAGGCTTCTTCATCTACCGAAGCTCCATTGTCTAAATAATACTGCAGCAAGCGGTGTACCATAACGTCCGGATAACGACGAATTGGTGATGTAAAATGGCTGTAATAATCAAAAGCTAAACCATAGTGACCGATATTCTCTGTCGAATATTTGGCTTTACTCATACTTCTGATCGCCAGAGTATCAATTAAATTCTGCTCTTTTTTACCATTTACTTCTTCCATCAAAGCATTCAGTGATTTCGAAATATCTCCTTTGTTTCTAAAATCTATTTTATATCCAAATTTAGCAATTACGGTTTGCATCGCAATTAATTTGTCTTCGTTAGGTTCATCATGAATTCTGTAAACGAATGTTTTCTTTTGTTTACCAATGTATTCTGCTACTTTTCTGTTGGCCAAAAGCATGAATTCTTCGATCAGATGATTGGCATCTTTTGAAATTTTAAAATACACTCCTTCCGGTTCTCCTTCTTCATCCAGGTTGAATTTTACTTCGACTTTATCAAAAGAAATAGCTCCATTGGCCATTCTTTTTCTTCTTAAAATCTTTGCTAACTCATCTAATTTTAAAGTGGCTTCTGTAATTTCATCAGAAACCGTATACGATTCTCCGGTGATTGAGATATCAACAGGAATTGTATTGTCTTTTGTTTCAATTATATACTGTGCTTCTTCGTATGCAAATCGCTGATCAGAATAAATCACAGTTCTTCCAAACCATTGGTTAATAACCTGTGCAGTTGGAGAAACTTCAAAAATCGCTGAGAAAGTATATTTCTCTTCATTTGGACGTAATGAACAGGCAAAATTAGACAATACTTCCGGAAGCATTGGTACTACTCTATCCACCAAATAAACCGAAGTGGCACGTTGATAGGCCTCATCATCTAAAATTGTTCCTTCTTCGAGGTAATAGGAAACGTCGGCAATATGAATTCCAATTTCATAATTTCCATTCTCTAACTTTTTGAAAGATAAGGCATCATCAAAATCTTTAGCATCTTTCGGATCTATCGTAAACGTAAGTGTATCACGCATATCACGACGTCTTGCAATCTCAGCTTCCTGAATTGAGGTATCAATTTTTTGAGCATAGACCTCTACTTCTACCGGAAAATCTGCCGGTAAACCGTATTCAGCCAAAATCGCATGAATCTCCGTATTGTGTTCTCCGGGTTTTCCTAAAACTCTTAATACAGATCCAAACGGACTATCGGCTCTTTTAGGCCAATCTTCAATACCAACTAAAACAACGTCACCATTTTCTGCTTCTCCCAGTTTATCTTTTGGAATAAAAATATCCGTATACATCTTAGGGTTTGCGGTAGATACAAAGGCAAAATTGGCCTGAATATCAATTACTCCAACAAACTCCGTTTTGTTTCTTTCGATTACACTAATTACTTCACCTTCAGGTCTTTTACCTTTTCTTCGGTTGTAAACATAAACTTTAACTTTGTCTTTGTCTAAAGCTCTGTTTAAATTATTGGTTGGAATAAATACATCTTCGCTAAACTCATCACAAATAAAATATGCCGTTTTCCTACTGGTCATATCAATTGTTCCTTCGTAATAATCCTGACTTTCGGCTTTTACTAAATATTTACCCGGTTCTGATTCAATAATTTTCTTTGAAGCAGCCAGAATTTTTAAATCTTTTATAATCTGATTTCTGCTTTTAGTATCGTCAAGTTCAAGTTTTGCTGCTATTTGTTTGTAGTTAAATCCTTTATTAGGGCTTTGCGATAAAATTTTTACTATTTTACTAGAGAAATCTTTCTCTTTTTTTATCGGCTTTCTAATTTTCTTACTCATATATCTTTTCTTAAAAGTTTAAAATTACAAATAAGATATCAGATTATATATTTTAACAAATAAATTATTAAAAATATAACTTTCTGGAAGTCGTTGCAATTCGTCTATTCAAATTAGTACCAAGAACAAATTTTGGTACTATTCATTTGAGTATCTTTACAAAAAGACCTGATATGGAAAGCTTTAAAACCATTGCTGTATTCAATTATTTACACGAAACTGTGGTTCTGAAACACTTATTAGAACAGGAAGGGATTCCTTATTTTTTTGAAAACGAAATGACACTGTCTGTCGTTCCTTTGTACAGCACTGCTCTGGGTGGAATCAAACTCAAAGTTCATCCGAACGATTTCGAAGAAGTTCAGCAAATTCTGGACAATCTGAACAATCCTCTGAAAATCGTTTGAAACAACAATCAAAAACAAATTCAAATTAGCTTTGAATTCAAATAAAATTTAAATTTTTTCTTTTTCAGTTTTCAAAGTTGTCAACATATATTAAATACAACAAAAAAGAATTTTAAAAATTTAAAAAAATTTGGTTGTTATTATAGCTTGTTAATATGTGCTATAAATTTATTTTTAAAAGCATTGAAATGAAGTTTCTCTTAGTTATCTTGAGTTATCAACATACTTATATTTTGTTAAAGGATTAATTTCTAAGCGTTTTTGTATTTTAATTAACAACGGTTGACAACCAAGAATGAATTCAATTTGTAGATAACTTCATAAGTTGATTTTTGTTGAAAATGGCATTTTTGATATTGATAACTTTTCCAAAAATTCCTCAAACTTTATTAGGTTATTTCATTCCGGTTTTGGATTAGGTTTTTTTTCGACACGACCAAAAAAAACTTCTTATTTTCTATTCTTACTTATTAACAAATAATGTTAACTTAAAGTTAATTGAATATCAACGAATTACGAATCGCTATTAACACTTCAAAATTTTAACAAATATTATGATTATTCTTTATTGGTAATGAGACAGTTACAGAGTTGTTAATAATGTTAATAACTGTTAAGAATTTGATAATATGATAGTTATATATTTTGTTTTTTGCCGGCTGGTTTTACGAATGTATATCAATTATAATTGAGATGGTTTATGGAATGTTTATAAGTGAGTAGAAAAAAGAAATTCGTGAAAATTGATGTATTTCGTGGCAAACATTTATTAATTGAGTAAATTTGTACCACACAACTTAATAGTATAGAAAAAATGAAAATTTCGATAGGAAATGACCACGCAGGACCGGATTACAAAAAAGCAATTGTTGCAATGCTGCAGGCAAAAGGATATGAAGTAACCAATTATGGGACT
The DNA here is from genome assembly GCF_000335775.1 of Flavobacterium sp. WG21. NCBI lineage: Bacteria > Pseudomonadati > Bacteroidota > Flavobacteriia > Flavobacteriales > Flavobacteriaceae > Flavobacterium > Flavobacterium sp. WG21. The sequence continues at coordinate 9,526 of NZ_AMYW01000053.1, read as the reverse complement.
GATACAGAGGTTTCTGTTGATTATCCTGATTTTGGGCACCCGGTTGCAAGTGATGTATCTGAAGGTAAGGCTGATTTTGGAATTGTAATCTGCGGCAGCGGAAACGGAATTGCAATGACGGCTAACAAACATCCAAAAGTAAGAGCTGGTTTATGCTGGACTAAAGAAATTGCTTATTTAACACGTTTACACAACGATGCTAATATTGTAAGTATTCCGGCTCGTTTTACCTCTATTCCTCAGGCAGTTGAGATTGTTGAAACCTTTTTAACAACGGAATTTGAAGGCGGAAGACATCAAAACAGAGTGAATAAAATTGCTTGTCAGTAAAAATTCAAAAAAATTCGGTGCTTCGCACCAATACTAAATACATAAGCCGGGCGGATTTTTAAAATTCATCCGGTTTGTTGTTTAAATAACAGAAGTTTTAATTTTAAGTAACTGATCAAAAGGTATTTATGTAGTTATTAACAATGTAATTGTTTAAAATTTAACTTTCATTTTTAGATAAATCAATACAATCTGAATGAAAAAAATAAACGAGAATTTTATAATAAAAGAAGATTTGCTCGTTTTATGTCTAAAGAATAACATTGCTAAGAACAATCCAACTGTGCCACCAATGGCTTGAAGAAAAAACAAGGTGTTTTCCGGGATTCTTCGTTTGTTTTTTTGTGCTTGATATTTATCATATCCCGCAAGAATAAAAACAGTGATATTTACAACTAAAAAATACGTTAATAAAATTTCCATCGGCTTAAAATTAAAAACAAAGATATTATTTTAGCGGAGTGATTGATTAATCTAATGTCAATTTTGACAGACAGATTATCTCATTTTCTAATCCAGAAATTATTTCATTATAAAGTATGACTAATATTCAATTCATTGCCAAGTCTGTCCCAACAGCAGCAATTAACATTCAAAACACGGTAAAATTACTAGAAGAAGATTGTACTGTTCCGTTTATTTCCCGTTACCGAAAAGATACAACCGGAAATCTGGACGAAGTTCAAATTGAGCAAATTGCGAAACTTCAAAAGGAATATGAAACGATTGTAAAACGCAAAGAAGCGGTTTTGAAATCTATTGAGGAACAAAAATCACTTACGCCGGAATTGAAACAGAAAATTGAGCAAAGTTTTGATTTACAGGAAATAGAAGATTTTTATCTGCCTTTTAAAAAGAAAAAGAAAACAAAAGCAGATGTTGCCCGTGAATTTGGTTTAGAACCATTAGCAAAAATCATTATGTCGGAGAATGATGTTGATGTTGATTTTATTTCAACACAATACCTGAACGAAAATGTGATTAATGAAGAAGCTGCCATGCAGGGCGCACGAGATATTATCGCGGAATGGATAAACGAAAATATTTATGTTCGTAAACAATTGCGAAGATTGTATCAACGAAAAGCAGTGATAGCAACTAAAGTTGTAAAAAAGAAGAGTGAGGAAGAAGGAGCTCAAAAGTTCAGTCAGTATTTTGAGTGGGAAGAACCGTTGACAAAAGCGCCTTCACATCGTTTATTAGCAATGCTTCGTGCTGAAAATGAGGGATTCGTAAAAATGAAAGTGGATGTTGATCTGGACGAAGCCTATGACATTATTGATGAGATCATTATTAAAAAACAAAACAGTACAACAGCCCATTTGCAGTTAGCGATTGAAGACAGTTATAAACGATTGCTAAATCCTGCTATTGGAAATGAAACTTTGCAGGAAGCAAAAGCAAAAGCAGATGCTAATTCAATCCAGGTTTTTGCGAATAATTTAGGACAGTTATTATTAGCGCCGCCGTTGGGAGAAAAGCGTATTTTGGCAATCGATCCGGGATTTAGAAGCGGTTGTAAAGTAGTTTGCTTAGATGAAAAAGGAGATCTGTTGTATAATGAAACCATTTATCCTCACGCGCCTCAAAATGAGGAAACTATGGCGATCAAAAAAATTCGTTCTATGGTAAATGCGTATCAGATTGACGCTATTTCTATTGGAAACGGAACGGCATCACGTGAAACGGAGTTTTTCATCAAAAAAATCGCGTTTGACAAACCGTTACAGGTTTTTATTGTTTCTGAGGCAGGAGCGTCGGTATATTCGGCATCAAAAATTGCAAGGGAGGAATTTCCAAATTATGATGTTACGGTTCGTGGATCTGTTTCTATTGGAAGGCGACTTTCAGATCCGTTGGCCGAGTTGGTAAAAATTGATCCAAAAGCAATTGGAGTAGGTCAATATCAACATGATGTGGATCAGACAAAATTAAAAGAAGAATTAGACAATACAGTAATTCGTTGTGTGAACTCGGTTGGAATCAATATCAATACAGCGAGTAAACATTTATTGAGTTATGTGAGTGGAATAGGAGAGAAGCTGGCCGAAAATATTGTTCAGTACCGTTCTGAAAATGGCCCTTTTGAGGACAGAAAACAACTGAAGAAAGTGCCTCGTTTAGGAGATAAGGCTTATCAGCAGGGAGCTGCTTTTATTAGAATTACAAATGCTAAAAATCCGTTGGACAATTCGGCCGTACACCCGGAAGCCTATCCGGTTGTGGAGAAAATGGCAAAAGATTTAAAACTTTCGGTAAGTGAGTTAATTGCTAATAAAGAGAAAACAGCCCTTATCAAGGCCGAAAATTATATTACTCCTCAAATTGGATTATTAACTTTAAAAGATATCATAAAAGAGCTTGAAAAGCCTGGATTAGACCCAAGAAAGTCGGCTAAGGTTTTTGAGTTTGATGCCAATGTAAAATCGATAAAAGATTTGAAAACCGGAATGATTTTACCTGGAATTGTAAATAACATTACCAACTTTGGCTGTTTTGTTGATATAGGAATTAAAGAAAGCGGCCTGGTTCACATTTCTCAGCTAAAAGCAGGATTTGTCAGCGATGTAAACGAAGTAGTAAAACTACATCAGCATGTTGACGTTAAGGTTACTGAGGTTGATGAAGATAGAAAGAGAATTCAGCTGACGATGATACTATAAAAAGGAAATAAAAAAATCCCAAATTACAATCTTATATAATTGTAATTTGGGATTTCTAACAACTCGAAAGTTATTATTTTGTTTCTTCCTCTTCTTTTTTAGCAGCAGGAGCAGATTGATCATCCTTAGCGGCATTTTTGAATTCTTTAATTCCGCTTCCTAAACCTTTCATTAATTCCGGAATTTTTTTACCTCCAAAAAGTAATATCACAATACCTACTATTACGAGGATTTCTGTAAGACCTAATCTTCCCATGATTGTATATTTAATGCCGAAGCAAATTGTTTTCTAAATTTTAAGCAAAGGTATATAGAAATATACGAACAAGGAGTCTTTTTAGATTAAAATATTTGTTTGTGACAGCGTTAAATATTTTATAAAATAGTAAAATAAGTGTATTCGTTCATTTTTGGCTCGCAGCAACAAGACGATTAATTGTTATATTTGCTCGTAATAAATAACCATAAATGACCAGGAAAAAGTTCAATTTTAGGAAAAGTTTATTCATTAAGAACCGATTGGTGATTTTGAATGAGGATACTTTTGAAGAAATTTTTTCGTTCAAACTTAATTTAATGAACGTTTTTGTGACGTTTACTTTGGGTGGAATTTTTTTAATTTTAATTACTACTTTCATCATTGCTTTTACCCCTTTGCGCGAGTTTATTCCGGGGTATTCTTCCTCTGAATTAAAAAAGAACGCGACAGAATTGGCTATAAAATCAGATTCACTGGAAACTGCTTTAAAGAAAAATGAGGCCTATATAAACGGGATTCAGAAGGTTTTAAGAGGAGAATTGGAATATGCAAAATTCAATAAAGATTCTATTTTAGCAGAAACAGATGAGCCTTCGGAGGTGGATATGAAAGCTTCGGAAGAAGAAATTAAATTAAGGGAAGAAGTGGCCAAAATGGAGAAGGAGTCGGGTGAAAAATCCCGAAATAAAAAGAAAAGTGACAAGAATTAATACCTCAAACAATGTCTATTAAGTCAGTAGCAGCAAAATTATTTGCCAGCACCATATATTATCAAACCAAGGCCTGGGCCAATAAACCGGTCGAAACCCAACAAGCTGTATTTAAGAGTTTAATACACAGTGCCAAAGAAACTCAGTTTGGAGAAGATCATCATTTTGATAAGATAAAAACAGTTCATGATTTTAGAAAACGTGTACCTGTTCGGGATTATGAAGATTTAAAGCCCTACATCGATAAGGTGAGGATGGGGGAAAAAAACATTCTTTGGAAAGGAAAACCGCTTTATTTTGCAAAAACTTCCGGTACAACTTCCGGAGCCAAATACATTCCGCTTACCAAAGAGTCGATGCCTTTTCATATTGAAGCATCCAGAAATGCGATTCTGCACTACATTTATGAAACCGGAAATGCTGATTTTGTTGATGGGAAAATGATTTTCCTTCAGGGAAGTCCCATTTTAATTGAAAAATACGGAATTAAATTTGGAAGATTGTCTGGGATAGGGGCACATTTTGTACCAAAATATCTTCAAAAAAACCGAATGCCATCCTGGGAAACCAATTGTATTGAAGATTGGGAAACGAAGATTGACGCTATTGTTGAGGAAACGATTGAACAGGATATGACCATTATTTCGGGAATTCCGTCATGGGTACAGATGTATTTTGAGCGTTTACAGGAAAAAAGCGGCGGTAAGAAAATCACGGATTTGTTTAAAAACTTTCAATTGTTTATTTACGGAGGAGTAAATTACGAGCCGTATCGTGCCAAGTTTGAAAATCTTATGGGCAGAAAGGTAGACAGTATCGAATTGTTTCCCGCTTCAGAAGGCTTTTTTGCGTATCAGGATTCTCAAAAAGAAAAAGGGATGCTGCTTTTACTGAACTCGGGAATTTTTTACGAATTTATCAAAGCAGATGAATTTTTTGAACCAAATCCAAAAAGTCTGACCATTGGAGAAGTAGAGACAGGTGTTAACTATGCTTTGATTATTTCAACAAATGCTGGGCTCTGGCGTTATAATATTGGAGATACAGTACAGTTTACTTCTTTATTTCCACACAAAGTTATTGTTTCGGGCCGAATCAAACACTTTATTTCAGCTTTTGGAGAACATGTCATTGCAAACGAGGTCGAAAATGCGATGAAAGAAGCCACGCAAGGAACCAAAGTCGTAATTAATGAGTTTACAGTTGCCCCGCAAATAAACCCTTCAAATGGATTACCGTATCATGAATGGCTGATTGAATTTGAAACAGAACCCGAAAATATGGACGTTTTTGCAGAAGCAATTGATAATTCGATGCGAAAGCAAAATATTTACTACGATGATTTGATAACCGGAAATGTTTTGCGTAAAGTTGTGGTAAGCAAAGTTTCAAAAAACGGATTTCAGGAATACATGAAATCGCAAGGAAAATTAGGAGGTCAGAACAAAATTCCTAGATTATCAAATAATAGAGATATTGCCGATAATTTAAAGTAAGATTATAATGAAACAACAGTTTAGTAACACTAGGGTTTTATGAAACTATAGTTTTAAATTACTACTTTCGTTGATTGAAAAATACAAATTGCATCTTCTGAAGAAGAAGATTTTAAAATAGAATAGCATGAAAGAAACCAAACATATATCAAGATCAAGAGCGCAGGAATCGTCTGCCGCTATAGAAAAAATGTACATTACAATGCGTCACTTATTCAACCGTGGTTTTTATAAACCAATGGGAGTTTCAGGAGATAGTTTACGTGAGTCATTACTAGCATTACGTCCGGAGATATACGGAAATATAGGAGAAGAAAAAGTAGAACTTAATGGTCTTTTATACGTAATAGAGCGTCTTCCGATAGGAATCGAGCAATGTCGTTTCATTAATTTAACTTCAGACGAAGGATATTCTAAATCACATTTTCAACCTATTGTTCCTCCAAAAAGAAGAAGAAACTGTTATCGTATTGATGAGGAGCAAATGAATGTTGAAATCACTCGCGGGCGATCAGACATTTATGATATTCTGACGCATTTGACTTTTATTTTCATCGAATCACATAAAATTAAAAACAGAGTTTTATTAGATGACGGAGGTGAGGTTTCCCGCGATTGGATGAAATTAGAACAAGCCGTATTGCAGACGAAGAAGCTTTCTCAAATAGAAAAAGAAAAAGCAATTTCGCATGTTGCTAATATTCTGGGAAGAACTTTTGAAGAAGTTTTAGACATTTATGATGCTTTTGGATCAGAGAATGCTCCTGATCGTTTCCTTCACGTTATTTACTGGTTAGGAAAACTGGCGATTGAAGAAGTTATTGACAATAATAAGCGTACAATCACCTTTAGTCCGGTTTTAAGAGAACGTTTAGGGCACCATATTCACGGTGAAATCTGGGCAACTAACATCAAGGAAGTTCTTAAGGCAAATAATCTGTTAAAACGTCCAATTCATGTGATCAGTGCAAATATGCACAGTGTCATGAATTCAATTTTTGCGACACCGTTGTTGAAAACAAAATTTAAGGAGAAGTCAGATTTCTATATTTATGAAGAATTAAGTAAATCAGGTGCCAAAGAAATTAGAGGAGTTGTAGAAGAACTGGCATTAAAAAATGGAATGATTTCGCTACCGGATAGCTCCGGAACGAATATCGATGTTCAGATTTTTGATACGGCTAAAATTGACTGGGCAAAAACGGCTTTTCCAAAAGCAAAACTGGAAGAAGAAAAACCAGTTATTATTGTAATGGATTATGCATTTGGAGAACAGGCGTATGAAACGATTGACGAACTTTTGAAACCGTATAAAAAAGATACTTTATTGAACGTAAAATCGGTTTCGATAATGGGTAAAGCCGGAATTCTGGAAGGTGGAAAAGGAGATATTATGATTCCTACTGCACACATAAATGAAGGAACTGCTGATAATTATTTCTTTGAAAATGAATTAACAGGAGCTATGTTTGAAGGAAATGATATTGCCGTTTTTGAAGGAGCTATGGTTACCGTTTTAGGAACATCATTGCAGAACAGAGATTTGTTGAAATTCTTCCATGAGTCTACCTGGGGTGTAATCGGTCTTGAAATGGAAGGTTCTTATTATCAGAAAGCGATTCAGTCTGCCTCTAAAATCAGAAAAAGTGTACCACACGATATTAAAGTTCGCTATGCTTATTATGCATCAGATAATCCATTGGAAACAGGTAGCACATTAGCTTCAGGCGGATTAGGTACAACGGGTGTAAAACCAACGTATTTGATTACTATTAAAATTTTAGAGCAGATTTTCAACGTATAATAAAACTTATAAATGAGTACAAGAGTACCCCAAAATCAAGAAGATCAGGAAATTGATTTGTTGCAGATTTCAAAAAAAATCAACCATTTTTTTCAGAGGATCAACACTTCTATTTTTAGGGGTATTCAGTTTTTTGTTCGAAACTGGATTTTGGTTGCAGTACTCATTTTGTTAGGTTTTTTGACGGGTTGGTATTTGGATGCCAATAGAGAATCGTATGATAATAAAATTATTGTTGCACCAAATTTTGGGAGTGTTGATTATTTATATGCAAAGATTGATTTAATTGATTCAAAGATTGCTTCCGGAGATACTGTTTTCTTAAAAAGTGTTGTTGGAATTTCGAATCCTAGAGTAATTTCAAAAATTGAAATTAAACCCATATCTGACGTTTTTAAATTTGTAGAAAATAAAGAACAAAATTTTGAACTTATAAAGTTAATGGCCGAAGATGGTGACATTAACAAAATCTTACTGGATAACGTTACCAGTAAAAACTATACTTTTCATTCGATTTCATTTATTTCTAATGAATTAATTGATGAAAAAGAATTTGTAGAACCGATATTAAAATATTTGAATAATTCGGAATACTATAATTCAATTCAAAAAATAGAATTCAAAAATATTGAACTGAAAATTGCTCAAAATGATACTATTATTGCTCAGATAAATGATGTTTTAAACGGGTTTTCAGGCACAGTAAAAAACACTACTAAAAATGATAAATTAGTATATTACAACGAGAATACACAATTAAATGATATTATAAAGACGAAACAGGACTTGATTAATGATCAGGGCAGAAATAGACTGGAATTAATAAGTTTTGATAAAACAGTTAAAGACATTAACGCTACTCTAAATATAAAAAACACAAAATCCATCTTCGGAAAGTTAAAATTTATTCTACCAGTTTTATTTATTATTCTATTTGGATTAATAAACTTTTTTAAGACTTTTTATAACAAACAATTAGCAAAGCAGAAATTAACCCAATCATAATAATTGAATTCAAATTAAAACAAAAAAAAATGAATGCAAAATTACAATTAGGAGCTCTTATATTATTTTTTACTTTGAATTCATGTAAGAATGATGTTGTAAAAGAAGAACAAACGTCATCAAAGGATAATTTTTCAGTAGTTATAGAAGGTGTTTTTGAAAAGAATGACAAATTGCAGGTTTTTTACTTACTTGATGGAAAAGAATGGAGTGAAGAAAACTCTGTTTCACAAGCAATTTATGCATCCAAAGATATGCAGAAAATAGAGTTAGATTTTCCAAAGAATATTAAAATAAAAAACATTAGAGTTGATTTAGGATTTAATCCAACACAATCCTATGTAACAATCAAAAATATTAGTGTAAAATATAAGGATGAAATAATTGATGGGGATTTAGAGGGCTATATTCTTTACTTTACACCAAATGAATTCGTAACATGGGATCCTAATTATTTTGGTTATAAGTTAAGCACTCTAAATGATAACTATGACCCATTTATGATGGGTAATGAATTGTTTATAGATAAATTAGCGATGATGGGACAAAAGAAAGAATAGATCTTTTGGACGTTATTTAGTTGTATTTATATATTTAATTTAAGAGTGAATGAAAAAGAATACAATTATAGATTATCTAACGTATGGTTCAGGTCAGTTAATAAACCTCATTGCTCCATTATTGGTAGCTCCAAAAGTTATTTCAGTATGCGGTATTGAGCATTGGGGTAAAATAGGCGTAGCATTGTCCGTTTTTACTTTGTTGGGATTATTTATTGATTTTGGATCTAATATTCTGGGGGTTAAAGAAATTAGTATTAATAAAGATAATTTTAGTAAAATTCAAAGTTATTTAAATACTTCTTTTGCTATCAAACTAATTTTTTTTTCATACTCCTTCTTTTAATAATAGTTGTTAGTTTGATTTTTAGTGCTATAAATCAAAAGCTATATTTATTAGCATTAACACTTTTATCTGCTCAATTTTTTAATATCACATGGGTTTATCAGGGACTTGAGAAATTCGGTATTATCAATAGACTTATTTTCTTTTCAAAGGCAATTTATGTATTACTTGTATACATTTTAATTCGTGAAAAAGAAGATTATTATTTTGTTTTGTTCCTATTAGGAGCAGCTAATACGTTTATTTATTTATTCTATTTTATAAAAATATGGAAATCTTATAAGCTGTCTCTTTTAGATGTTAAAGGCGATTTAATTAAAAAGCAATTCAAAAATGAATACGCTATACTCGTT
>NZ_AMYW01000052.1:0-18451 GCF_000335775.1 Flavobacterium sp. WG21 | reverse complement strand
GTGACTTTTTTTTGTTTCAAATTTTCTTTGTTTCAGGTTTTCTTTGTTTCAGGTTTTCTTTGTTTCAGGTTTTGGTCCGAACAAAATTTTACCGCAAAGCATGCTAAAAATAACATGTGTGTTGCGTATAAAATAAAAAAACAAAGTTGGCAAAATTTATTCAGTATGAAGCTTTGCGAACTTTGCGTATAAAGACTTAGCGTGCTTTGCGGTAAACAATTCTAAACTAAGATTTCAAACTCAAACTTAAAACCTGAAACCTGAAACAGAAAAACCTTACTTCAAAATCTGTGCAGCGTGTTCTTTCGTTTTTACTTTTTCGATTACCTCTTCAATAATTCCGTTTTCATCTATAACAAAAGTCGTTCTGTGGATTCCGTCATACTCTTTTCCCATAAACTTCTTAGGTCCCCAAACCCCAAAGGCATTAATTACAGATTTATCTTCGTCTGCCAATAACGGAAAAGGAAACTCGTACTTATCTTTAAATTTTAATTGTGCTTTCTGACTGTCAGCACTAACACCCAGAAGTTCGTAATTATTCGCTTTAAAACGCTCAAAATTGTCTCTTAAATCACAAGCTTCAGCTGTACATCCGGGAGTACTTGCCTTCGGATAAAAGAAAACAACCAACTTCTTTCCGACATAATCTGCCAGTTTATGCGCCTTCCCATCCTGATCTACTCCTGAGAAATTTGGTGCTTTATCGCCTTTTTGTAATGTTACCATTTATTTAGATTATTAGATTGTTAGACTTCTTAGATTATTCGATTGTTAGATTGCAACTTAAAAATAATTCATTCCCCATAATCAACCATTCACCTATCACATTTTACAATGTACATTTTACAATTCACAATTAAAATAATACTATTTTTACGGGATTAAATTTACGGAAATGAATAAAGAAGCTCGAGTAACATTTGTTATAAATACGTTAAAAGAACTCTACCCCACTATACCTGTACCATTAGACCATAAAGACCCCTACACGTTATTAATTGCCGTTTTGCTTTCGGCACAATGCACTGACGTTCGTGTAAACCAAATTACTCCTATACTTTTCGCAAAAGCAGATAATCCATATGACATGATTAAAATGTCGGTTGAGGAAATTAAAGAAATTATTCGTCCTTGCGGTTTATCTCCAATGAAATCTAAAGGAATTCACGGATTATCACATATTCTGATCGACAAACACAATGGTGAAGTCCCTCAAGATTTTGAAGCTTTGGAAGCTTTGCCGGCAGTTGGACATAAAACAGCAAGTGTAGTAATGTCACAGGCTTTTGGTGTTCCTGCCTTTCCGGTTGACACTCACATTCACCGATTAATGTACCGATGGAATCTTTCGAACGGAAAAAATGTAGTGCAGACGGAAAAAGATGCTAAAAGATTATTTCCTAAAGAATTATGGAATGACCTGCACCTACAGATTATCTGGTACGGACGTGAATATTCCCCGGCAAGAGGATGGGATTTAGAAAAAGATATTATTACCAGAACTGTTGGTAAAAAATCGATATTAGAAGAAGCTGCTAAAAAGAAAGTTTAGCAGCTTCTTTTTTATTTTTACATGCTTCCTTTAAGAGCATTGTATTCTTTTGTCATATTCAACGATCTGTAAATACCTAAGAGCGATTTTACAGCATTTTCATTTTTAGGCTCAATCACAAGTGCTTTTTTAAGATACGGAATAGCACTTTTTACCACCTCGTCCTTCTGAGCATCCAATTTATCAAATTGTTTCATTTCATTAGCACTGGTACCCAATGATGACATCTGATCCTGGATTTCTTTTCTAAACTGCACCTTAACATAAGCCAGATTTAAGCAACAGGTAAGACAATCCTGGTTCACTTTTAATCCATCTTCATAGTATTTCTCCGCATTGCGAAAATCATTTCTCTCCAGATAAGAAAAGCCTAAAGAAACCAGAATCTCTTCTTTCTTAGAAGGCGGATTAAAATTTCTTGGTTTTTCATATAAACCTTCATTAATACTAGATTCTCTTGCACTCATCGAAATAAATACTTCTTCTTGCTTTGTTTTTTTATTTGTAGCATAAAAAACCATCCCTTTTCCGGAATAGTTTATTTTTTTTAGCTCCTCAAAATACTTTATGGCAGCATTGTAATCCTTACCTGCTAAAGAAGAAGAGGCCGCATTGAACAAGTTTAGGGTGTCTTTTTTATCAAACAAATACACTTCGTAACTCTTATCGGCACTTTCTTTAAATTTTCCAATTTTATAATCATTGTACGCACCATCGACCAATTTTGACTTCATTTCTTTCAAAGCAGAACTCGCTTTAAAAGCATACTTATAATTTCGGGATTCATTTTCATACAATAATACATCCTGATAAGCTGCTGATGCCAATGCAAAATTACTTGCAGCATCGACATTTTTAGTTGCAAGATCCTTATAAACATTACCTTTTGTAAAAAAATAATCCGTCTTTACCTCGTCCGGTGCATTTAATATCTGATATTCTATTTTTTTCAAAACGGCTAATGCTTCCTGGTTTTTCCCTTTAGCATAATAAGATTGTGCCACTTTTAATTCTTCTTTTTGAGCAAACGCTCCAATACTTATCATCAGGAATAATGATACTATTTTTAGGTTCTTTTTCATTTTCGGTTTGGTTTAGTTGTTTAAAAGATTTTAGGGTAATCCAAAATGAGGCAATGTCAAGAACATCCAAACGAAAGCAGTAAAGATTATTACAACATCCGTTTAAATACCTGACAAGAACTCATCATTCTTGCTATTCTTTACAAAATACCAGGAGAAACAACAAACGAAACAAAGTGTGGGTAGTTTTTCTTCATCAATTTTTTGGTTTTTGGTTAGACTTATAAAAGAATCCTCTTAAATGAACTTTTCTATATATTGAAAGGTTTTTAATACACAAATCATCTATATAGAGCAAATTCATTGAATAAAAATCCGCTTTTTAACTATAATAAAGCTAAATATAAAATAAATAAATGAAAATCAAACAAAACATAGAAATTTAACAAATTACCCATCCAAAATCTGAAGACTTCTTTTTACATCAATCAGAAGACACTAGCCAAAATACAAAGCTTTCCAACCTGAATATCTGACTCTTAGCATAAGTTAGGTTTTGTAAAAAATTACTGATTTTAAACGCAAAAGAATTCTTCCAATTCTTTGCCGCGGACCAACTGAAGCAAAAAAAACTCACTACCTGCCTTTACATGCAAATAGTGAGCTTTCAACCAGAACGACCATCTGGTTTTTCTTTCGAAACAAACATCCGACAAATGTAGTGGGCTGTTTAATTAGCTATAATTTCAAAACTCTTATCTTCAATTTTCACAACTTTCAAGGCTTGTGAATAACTAAGTAAAAAAGAAATAACTTCTTTTTTAGGTTTTAAATCTTTAGAAGCTAATGCTTTTTTAGAGTAAATTTTCGCCATACCATCAAAACGTTTTATACTAGTATAACGAAGCAATACCTGAATTAGTATTAGTTGGTTAAAATAATTTGATGTTTATCAATTATTTTTCTCAAATTCATCAAAGCATATCGCATTCTTCCCAATGCTGTATTGATACTCACATCTGTAAGCTCTGAAATTTCCTTAAAACTCATGTCCTGATACATACGCATCACCAATACCTCTTTCTGATCTTCAGGCAACTCTTCGATGATTCTTTTTAAATCAACCTCGACCTGATCAAAAATCATTTTATTCTCAATAGTCAAAGAATCATCAGACATGACAGAGAATATCGAAAACTCTTCTGTTTCTCTGTACATTGGCATCTTTTTGGTTTTACGAAAGTGATCCACAATCAGATTATGGGAAATACGCATCACCCAAGGCAAAAATTTACCTTCTTCATTATAGGAATTACTTTTTAAGGTTTTGATTACCTTAATGAAAGTGTCTTGAAAAATATCATTTGAAATATCTCTATCCGCAATCTTTGAATATATAAATCCATATATCTTAGACTCGTGCCTTTTAATTAATGTTGCAAGAGCATTTTCGTTGCCTTCAACATAATTTTTTACCAATAGAGCGTCAGGAATATGCACATCAGCCATAATACTACTTTTTTAGTTTCTATTTAAAATTTGGAGTAATTTTATAAAAAGTAGTTTTATTTTATAGGCGTGGCTTTTGAGTTATGGACTAGTGTTAATATTTTGATCAAATTTAACAAATTAATATTTTAAAAAGCAAACAAAAAGACGAATAATTAACAATAAATTGTTAATTATTGCAGGACACATTTCATTTTTGTCTCCTTTTAGATCAAGTCAAACCCAATTCGACACTATTTTAACATGAAAAAACACAATTAAAAAACAGAAAAGCGAGCATTTGTGCAACCTTAAAACGATTTGTCTATTTTTAATTTAGAATAAGAATTTGATCCGCTATTTTTCTCCAATTATATTCATTCTTTTTCTCACACTGATCTGATCGCATTTAACTCTTAATCTATCCAATCTCTTAATCACAATTCTGTTAGAATTTGGAACAATCTGATTAACAAAATTGAAATCAAAATTGATTACTTTTGTAGAAATTGACTTTTTTTATGCAAATTGATCTTTCGACACTCGACCCAAAACATAATATTATCATTAAAGGCGCACAGGTACATAATTTAAAAAATGTAGATGTGGCGATACCCCGAAATAAATTAGTTGTTATTACAGGCCTTTCAGGATCAGGTAAGTCGAGTCTTGCATTCGATACCTTATATGCCGAAGGACAGCGTCGTTATGTCGAAAGCTTATCTTCGTATGCGCGTCAGTTTTTGGGACGTCTGGACAAGCCAAAAGTAGAATACATTAAAGGTATTGCGCCTGCCATTGCTATTGAGCAAAAGGTAAACACTACCAATGCGCGTTCTACTGTGGGGACTTCAACGGAGATTTACGATTATATGAAATTGCTTTATGCCCGAATTGGTCGTACCTATTCTCCGATTTCAGGCCAGGAAGTCAAAAAAAATTCCGTTACCGATGTAATTACCGATGTAAAAACGTTAGAATTAGAAAGTAAATGGCTCCTCCTTGCCCCTATTCATCTTGAAGAAGGCAGACAGCTGGAAGACAAACTGAAAGTGTTGCTTCAACAAGGTTTTGCACGTATTTTGGTTCATAACGAAATGGTTCGTCTGGATGATTTTTCACCAACAGATCTTCATCAATTAGACAATAAAGACATTCTATTGATTATCGACCGAATTGTGGTTAAAGAAGAAGAAGAATTCTACAATCGTCTGGCCGATGCAGTACAGACCGCTTTTTTTGAAGGAAAAGGCATTTGTTATTTACAAGAACTGAACTCCGATAAAAAATTCTCTTACTCGAATAATTTTGAGCTTGACGGAATTACTTTTTTAGAGCCTAACGTACATTTGTTCAGTTTCAATAACCCCTACGGAGCCTGCCCGGTTTGTGAAGGCTACGGAAATATTATTGGTATCGATGCTGATTTAGTGATTCCAAATACTTCTCTGTCCGTTTTCGAAAGCGCCATTTACCCCTGGAGAGGCGAAAGCATGAGCTGGTACAAAGACGAACTGGTAAAACACGCTTATAAATTTGATTTTCCTATTCACAAACCTTTCTTCGAACTTTCAGAAGAACAGAAAGATTTAATCTGGAAAGGAAACCAGTATTTTCAAGGTCTAAATGATTTTTTTAAAGAACTTGAAGAGAAAAACTATAAAATCCAGAACCGTGTAATGTTATCCCGTTACCGTGGAAAAACAAAATGTCATGCCTGCCGTGGCAAACGCTTGCGCGAAGAAGCATCTTATGTAAAAATAAACGGCAAAACGGTCTCAGATTTAGTCGATTTGCCCATCAAACATTTAGTTACTTTTTTCAAAAACATCGATCTTAATGTTTACGAACAGCAAATTGCAAAACGATTAATGGTCGAAATCAACAATCGTTTGTCTTTTTTAACTGAAGTTGGTTTAGATTACCTGACTTTAAATCGAAATTCGGCAACACTTTCGGGTGGTGAATCACAACGTATCAATCTTGCTACTTCTTTGGGAAGCAGCTTAGTTGGATCTATGTACATTCTGGATGAACCCAGTATTGGTCTGCACCCAAAAGATTCTGAAAGATTAATTAAAGTTCTATTGTCACTTCGTGATCTGGGCAATACCGTAATTGTAGTTGAGCACGACGAAGATATTATGAAAGCCGCCGATATGATTATTGATATTGGTCCCGAAGCGGGTACATTTGGTGGAAAACTGGTCGCTC
Source organism: Flavobacterium sp. WG21 (assembly GCF_000335775.1). NCBI lineage: Bacteria > Pseudomonadati > Bacteroidota > Flavobacteriia > Flavobacteriales > Flavobacteriaceae > Flavobacterium > Flavobacterium sp. WG21. Next base: position 12,172 of record NZ_AMYW01000052.1, on the reverse strand, counting down.
AGGGTACGTATAAAGAAATCCTGAAATCAGATTCACTAACCGCCCAATACCTAAACGGTGATTTAGAAATTTCTGTTCCGAAAAGAAGACGTAAATTCAAAAACCATATTGATATTGTAGGAGCAAGAGAGAACAATTTAAAAAATATCAATGTTACTTTTCCTTTAGACGTTTTAACCGTCATTACCGGAGTTTCCGGAAGTGGAAAAAGTACATTGATTAAAAAGATATTGTTCCCTGCCATGCAGAAAAAACTGGACAGTGCTGCTGAAAAAGCAGGTCAGTTTAGTGAACTAAAAGGTTCGTTTTCACAAATCAAACATATCGAATATGTCGATCAGAACCCAATTGGAAGAAGTTCAAGATCCAATCCAGTCACTTATATCAAAGCCTACGATGATATTCGGGACTTGTATGCTAAAGAAAAACTCTCTAAAGTAAGAGGATATCAGGCCAAACACTTCTCTTTTAACGTCGATGGCGGCCGTTGTGAAACGTGCAAAGGAGAAGGGGCTATAAACGTTGAGATGGTCTTTATGGCCGATGTTTCGCTACCGTGTGAAACCTGTGGAGGAAAACGTTTCAAAAAAGAGATTTTAGAAATTAATTTCGATGAAAAAAACATCAACGATATTCTGACCATGACTATCGATGATGCGATTGCCTTTTTCGACAAAAATAAACAATCCAAAATTACTCAAAAGCTACAGCCCTTGCAGGATGTAGGGTTAGGATATGTACAGTTAGGACAATCCTCTTCTACTCTTTCCGGTGGTGAAGCACAGCGTATTAAACTGGCTTCCTTTTTAGTCAAAGGAGCTACGAAAGATAAAGCCTTATTTGTTTTTGATGAGCCAACAACCGGCTTGCATTTCCATGACATTAAAAAATTAATGACTTCCTTTGATGCCTTAATTGAAAAAGGTCATTCTATAATTGTCATCGAACATAATCTTGATCTTATAAAATGTGCTGACTGGATTATTGATCTGGGACCGGAAGGTGGTGAAAATGGCGGTCATCTACTAGCTGCAGGAACTCCAGAAGACATTGTAAAAGTAAAAGAGTCGGTTACTGGAGTCTACCTGAAAGACAAACTTTAACCTTAGCAAAAATTTCAATAAAAAATCCAAATCTCAATACTATAATTGAAATTTGGATTTTTTTTACTTGCTATTTAAGCTGCTATGCCACTAAACATTTTTCTTCAAAAGGAAAACCATCTTCATCAATGGCAACTAATATTTTCTTTTGCTTTGTGGCTTCTATTGTCAGATAAAGCCATGCAAACGACCACAATCCCAGGGTAAGGCAAAAAATCATAAAATTTAAACTGTGGTTTACTACTTTTCCTCCTTTACTCAAAACCGCAAAAAGCAATTCATCGTTCCTTTCCTCCAGCGTAAATCCATTTTGCACTTTATTTGATATCATATTAGAAAATACTTGCAAGCTTTGTTCCTGACTGAGTTGGCCGTTCTTCATAATAATTCCTTAAAAATTAATCCAAATACTACTACAATTACTTCACAATTTTAAATTCTAAAAACATTCTAATTTAAATAAACACTATAACATGTACTTTTATTGTCTGCTTTTCATAAGATATTTTTACCCTAAAACAAAAAGTATTGCCATATTCTTAGCTAAAGTTAATTTTTATAAAATAAACCACAAAACAAAAGACTGTTAAAATTTTAAGATTACTTACAGAACTTCAACACTTTACCCTTTATTCTTAACATTAAAAGGAGGTGCCTGATAGTCATTATTCAGATAATTCGCAGGAATTGTAGTGGCGTTACCATCACGAAGTGCTCCGTAATGTGGAGACATGATTTCTATTCCGGCAGCATTAAACGAATCCTGAATGTTTTGATGCAAAGACGAATAAATTCTGGGTTGTTTGGTTGGCTCTTTGGTGTAAACGTTGATCTGATAGGAAACATAAAAGTCATCCAGGCTCGTTTGCAGAACGAAAGGAGATGGTGTCTGCTCGACCATTTCCGTTTTTAGAGCAGCTTCAATCAATGCTTTATAAATATCTTTATAAGGAACATCATACCCAATCGTAACGGTAGTATGAATCAATAAACCATTATTAGCATGTTTTGTATTCGCTGAATAATTGGTTGAAGTACTTGATAAAACAGTTGCATTAGGAATCGTGATATCCTCAAATTTAGGTGTTCTGACACGAGTAACTAAAGCCGTTTTTTCAATCACCTCTCCGCTAACATCGCCAATTTTTATAAAATCACCAATCTTAAACGGACGCATATAGGTAATCACCAAACCCGCCACCATATTAGCAATCGCATTAGAAGAACCCAAAGAAAATAAAACCCCTACAAATACCGAAACACCTTTAAATATTGGAGAATCCGATCCTGGCAAATACGGAAATATAACCACCAGCATGAAAGCAAGCATCAGAAAACGAATGATATTAAAAGTGGGCATTGCCCAATCGCTATAAAAGCCATCAATTTTAATATTCTCTTTTTTTATCTCATCAAAAAAGAATTTGATCACTCTTATGGAATATTTAAAAATAACAATGATAACCACTATAGTGACTAAACTTGGCAGAAAACCCACAAATCCCATTACTGCAAGTTTTGCAGGCGAAAGAATCCAACGCAGCAAAGTAGTTGTATAAGCTTCGGTAGCAGGAAAAATACTGAATAATAATGGTAATGAAAGATATACTATTAAAATAAGTGTTATTACCTTAATAGCACTATACAATCGCATGAGCAAAAACTGCTGTTTTTGAGGTGAGAGGATATTGATATTATTATACTTGAATCCTTTAAAATGTCGGTCGCTATTTTTTAGAATGTACAGCTTTACCTTGTTGAATAATTTACCCACAAAGTACAAAACAAATCCAATAATTAAAACCAGTAATGCTGTATATCCTAATCTTTTCGGAAGCATGGAGTAATTGTCATTCTGATACACAATCGCTCTTTTAATCAGGTTTAAATTTCGCTTTGCGATGAAATCTGCGGTTTGATTCTCTGCTTTTGCATCTACATCTAAAACAGACATGATGACAAAATCATTCTTATAAACAATGTCCTGGGAAATATCTGAAGGTACAACCGAAATCGAATCAGCTATAAAGAATGAATCCTCATATAATTTTCTGATCTTTTCTGTAATTGCATTTGCTCTGTTTTCGGGCGAAAAAGAACCTACTTTATGGTACACATAAAAAAGTGTGTCTTTAAACGGTTTTACGGGATATCCTTTTGTTTTTAATTCTTTAACAGTCGTTTTCGATGTTTGAGAACTGTCTTTCTGAGCAAAAGTAGCAGAAGAAAACAAAGTAATAAAAAGCGCTAAAAAACAAACTATATTATTTTTCATATACTGTCAGCAATAAGTTAGTTAACCTTTCTAACAAATATAAAGACAAAACAGCTTCAATTGTAAATTACTTTTGCTCCTTTTTAGAAATATACTAAATTTTAATTCCTATCTTTTTTAAAACAGTATCGATTACTTTATTGATATCAGGAGAAATATTGAACTTATAGTTAAGATAAACATATAAAACGGTTACTAAAACTGACTTTAAGGCAATTCCAATCAACGGATAAACCGGAAATTCCCAAAAATAAAAAAGTAAAAATATCGCTGTCGTTACTCCCAATGAGTATAAATTCTGTTTCGTAAAAGGATAAAGATGAAGTTTCTTAACCACAAAAAGCAATTTAGCCAAACTATAGAAAGTAATTGACAATAAAGTTGCAAATGCCGATCCCATAATACCATAATGCGGTATAAAAATCACATTTAAAATAAAGGTCAGCCCCACTAAAGCCAAACCTAAAAACAGGACGGTACGGTAATATTTTGTATTAAAAATAATGGCATTATTATTTCCTAAAATCAAATCAAAATATTTAGACAATCCAATCATAAAAACAACCGGAACTCCGCCTCTGTACTCTTTAGGAACGATTTCATACAATTGAGATATATTTACAAAGATGCACAACATCACAAAACCACCTACAATTTGCAGGTTTATAGATGTTTTTTTGTAAAGAATATTCAATTCATCATGTTTATTATCGTGCATCAGCTTAGCCGTAATAGGATACACAATCTGATGCATGGCTCTGCTTGGAACCGAAATTACCAAAGCAATGTAAGTCGCAACAGAATAATATGCAATATTCTTAATCTCCATATACTGGTTGAGCATAATCTTATCTCCATCCAAAAGTAAATTAGCTACACTCCCTGACAAAATGATATAAAAAGTATACTCCATTACACTCTTTACATTTTCCGGAATTGTAATCTGGAAATTAGGTCTCTTAATGTAAAATGCGTAGAACATGGTTACCAAAAACGCAACAAAATATATAGCCGCAGTAACGTACACAAACTGCACAAGTGTCATCCAATGAAAGTACAAACCAACTAACGCAATAGACGAAACCAATCGTAATCCAACTTCTTTAATAAAATTTCCAAAAACAGAATGCATGTGAACTCTTGCCCACGCATAAAAAATTTCGAAATAAGCCATACAAATTCCAATAAACGGAATCAACAACATAAATTCTTTTACAACCGGATTTTTCTTTGAAACAAAAGCCGTAATATCGTCAAAAAAGAAAATCCCAATGATTCCCAACGGAATACACATCAAGACCGGAAACAGTGCCGTAAACGATAAAAATTGCTCTCTCTCATCTTCTGTTTTATACTGTGAATAAAATTTGACCAGCGTATTTTGCATTCCGATAGCAAACAAAGGCATAATCACATTTGCGGCCGAAAGAATATAATTCGTTAAAGCATAATAAGTAGCCCCAAGAAAAACCGGGTACAAATAGAGTGTATTAATGGCTCCAATACCGAAACCTATGTAGGTGATAATTGTATTTTTGAAAGACTGATTTAAAACAATACCCATTTTTGGATTTCTGAATTTAGATTTTAGATTGCAGATTAGCTTAGTTAATCAACTGTGCTAATTGCCTGGTTAGATTCTTTCTGGAATATTGTTGTAAACCAACACCATTGGCCTGTAGTTTCCCTTCTAAAAACTGATTATAAAAGTCCAAAATTACGCTTTTTAACTTCGCTTTTTCAGAATAATCAAAAAATACTCCTGTATTGGTTTCTTTTATGATATCGGCAAAATCAGAACCCTGAGGTCCTATGGCTATTATTGGACGATTGGACACCATATATTCGAATAATTTACCCGGAATTATACTTTTGGTATCCTCGGAATTAATTTCGATTAAAAGCAAAACCTGCGATTTCTTTTGGTGTGCTATCGCTTCATGATGCGAAACATATCCTAAAAGATTCAAATAATTTTTCAAATCAAATTCAGTGATAGCATCCAATACCTCCTGACTTACTGCTCCAATTAATTTAATTTCTAAATGTGACTTAAAATCAGGAACTTCCTGAAGCAATTCTACCAGACATCCCCATAAAAATTGAGGATTTCGATCGGATAAAAAAGATCCGATATGCGCCAAAGTAAATTTTGTATCTAAGGTTTGTTTCTCTACATTTTCAATGTCATAACCATTGGTAATCACCGAAATTGGTTTGTTGGTAATGGCCTCAAACTCCACTTTCGTAGTTTTACTTGTGACAATAATAGTGTCGGCACTATTAAGCACTTTATGTTCGAGGTTTTTATGCTTTTTGGCGGCATAAGCCGATAAACGCAATGCTTTGTGATATCCAATTGTAGTCCATGGATCACGGAAATCGGCAAACCATTTTACATTCAGTTTCTCTTTTAGTTCTAAACCAATCAAATGCAAACTGTGCGGCGGCCCCGAAGTAACAATGGTGTCAATATTATTTTCTTTGATATACTTTTCTAAATAAGCCACTGAAGGTTTTACCCAAAAAACACGGGCATCCGGAATAAATAAATTACCACGAACCCAAAGAAAAGTTTTATCTAAAAAGGTTTGTTTCTTCTTGTGCGGAAAAATTCCCGAACTAATTTTCTTAGTTTTATTCTTCGAAAAAACAGAAGCCAGCTGATACGGCTCCCAGATTTTATTTTTAAGAACAATTACTTTATCGGAAATCTCACTAACCAATCCTTGATCAACAATTGGGTAGGTTGGGTTTTCAGGAACATAAACTATTGGCTGTATGCCAAATTCGGGTAAATATTTTACAAATTTTAACCAACGCTGTACACCTGGTCCTCCAGCCGGTGGAAAATAATAGGTAATGATTAAGAGTTTTTTTTGTTCCATCAGATTTCATTCATTTCACAGAGATTCACCAAGTTTTCACCAAGCCTCACAAAGATCTTTAATTTATTTTAGCGTATCTCCGTGATTTCTTTGTGAATCTTTGCGGAAGAACTTTTCGAAATAAACTCCGCCAATCAAAAGCAGAAACATTCCAATGCAACTTACCAATGTAATTACACTTCCTGTTTTAACAACCTGCGGTTCAAATTTAAATTCGATAGTATGTTCGCCACCCGGAATTTCCATAGCTCTTAAAACATAATCTACAGGGAAATGATCCGTAAGTTTACCATCAATATAGGCATTCCATCCATTCTTATAATAGATCTCAGAAAAAACAGCCAAGCCATCTTTTCCGTTGTTTGATTTGTATTTAATGTAGTTAGGCTTGTACTGTACTACCTGAATAGTCCCTGTAGTGTCCCACTGTTTTTTCATTCGGGCATTTCTAAATTTACCTTCATGTTCACGAACGTTGAACACCGCTACCGTCTTAGTATCAATATGATCCAATGCTTTCATTACATCATCCGGTTTATTCACCAATTTTACAGTACTTACAAACCATGCATTTCCATTAGCATTTGGATTTACTGTTGGAAATTCTTTTCCTTCTTTATCCGTTTGGATGATGTATTTTACATTCAACATGTCTAAGACTTCGACATTGTTTTTTGCAATCTGATAGTCAAAAAGCTGCTGTATTCTTCTTGGTTTTGCGGCATGGTATCCGCCTAAAGAATGGTGAAAATAAGAAGCACGTGCACTTGACATGTTTCCGCTTACTTCAAAAACTCTGTAATGTGTAGTATCTTTTAAAATCTGAGCATCAGAAGGTGTTTCCTGAAATGGCGCGGCAATTTGTACCGGGCTCACAAAATCTTTGGCTGATACATATTTTTTATCTACAAAAAATAAATCAAAAATCATCAAAAGACCAACGATAATCAAAGTAGTATTCTGAGCCAGTTTATTTTTGATGAACAACCAAAGGATTCCAAAAGTAATCACGATAAAAAAGCCCGATCGCAATAAATCAGCGGAATACAAACTCTTTCTGTCTTCTTTCAAGGCATCTACAAAAGCGGGGCCGTAACTTTCTAAGAAATAATTATCACTGCTACCTGTAAAATGAAACATGCTTTTAGCGAATACTAAAATCAAAATAACACCCAATCCAAAAACTCCTGTCTGCACAAGCGCTTTCTGCTGTAATTTAGGCTCTTCTTTAGCTTTAAAAAACGATTGTAATCCCATAACAGCCAGAACAGGAAAACACAATTCAAGAATAACCTGAATCGATGACACCGCTCTAAACTTATCATACATTGGAACGTAATCGATAAAGAAGTCTGTCAGTAATGCGAAGTTTTTCCCCCAGGAAAGTATTAGCGATACTAATGCTCCTGTAAAAAACACATATTTTATTTTTCGATCGTCAATAAATAAAGCTAAAACTGCTAAAAAGAAAACCACAACTCCAATATAAGCCGGAGCTGCTACTATAGGCTGATCTCCCCAATACGTTGGCATTCCTGACACAAAATCCTGTGCCTGCTCTGACGGTACTCCCTGTTCAATCATGAAAGAATACATACGGCTGTCGGTCCCTACATTTTCATGATTTGAACCACCAAAAAGTCTTGGAGCAATCAAGTTAAAACTTTCAGCAATTCCGTAACTGTATTCCGTAATATATTCACGGCTTAGTGCATTTTCATTGGTCTTTTTAGAACCATCAGGATTAAAAGTTAATTCACTGTTGCTACGGGTACTAAATTTAGCATATTCACTGGTTGCCAACAAATTAGTGGCATTGGCTCCAATAGCAAAAATTCCGGCTACGGCCAAAACACCAATAGCCGTTAAAAGCGATTTATATTCTTTTTCTTTGATAAAATTAAAAGCAAAATAAGCTGAAAGTATCAATAAGAAAATCAATAAATAATACGTCATTTGAAAGTGGTTGGCATTAACTTCTAATGCAACCGCAAACATGGTGAGCAGACCTCCCCAAATATACTTTTTCTGGAAAACGAGTATGAATCCGGCGATAACAAGCGGCATATAGGCAATAGCATGTGCTTTTGCATTATGTCCAACACCTAGAATGATAATCAGATAAGTCGAAAAACCAAAGGCAATCGCCCCTATAAATGCTTTTAAAGGATCAGTTTTTAAAACCAACAACAGTCCGTAAAAGCCTAAGAAATATAAAAATAAATAATCGGCAGGACGAGGAAGAAAACGCAAAGCATCGTCTAATTTACCCACAAAATCATTGGGATAATTAGCTCCCAACTGATAAGTTGGCATACCTCCAAACGCAGAATTTGTCCAATAAGGTTCAGAATGTTCTGCAGCTCTAAAATCGTTTTGCTCTTTAGCCATTCCGGTATATTGAGCAATATCCGACTGGAAAATTTGTTTTCCTTGTAAAACCGGGTAAAAATAAATTAAAGAAACGAGGATAAAGCCCAGGATAACAAGGGCATGCGGATAGAACTTATTTACTATTTTCAATTTAGGCTGGTTTGGGTTAAATGATGAATCCTATAAATTAGGTCACAAATTTAATCTATTTCTTCGTAATCAACATAATCGCCAACCTTTTTGGTTTCACGAGTTTTTTTTGCATTGGATGTATCGATAATAATTTCATCATTATTCGTACGTGTTTTTTGCCATGTATTACCCTGACTATATTGTTGTTGTCTTTGAAAATTCTCTCCAGCTTTTTCTACTGCTTTTTTTACCAATACCGGCAAAAAGATTCGTGCTAAAAATTTAAAAATATAATAAAACGCAACGATCCACATTATCGTTTTAATCAGATTTACAAAAGATGCTTCTTGCATGATCATATAATTTTTTTTCAAAATTAATAAATCCATCGTTTAAAATTAAAATATCAATCTTAAATAAATAATAAAATATAGTACATTTGAAATGCGTTATTACTTTTTAATCCAAAAACACGTTTATGTTAAAAAATAAAAACTTTTTTACTGCAGCTCTTTGTTTATTACCTCAATTATTTTTTGCACAGTACACTGATGTCATCAATTCAAACCGTCCTGGCGAAACGATGTCAGCCTATGCTGTTGGAAAATCAGTTATACAGGCAGAACTTGGTGTATATGGCATCAAAGAAAAACACAATCTGCTGGATTATGACGCCAATGGTTTTGGTACAGATATAACTATTCGTTATGGTGCTTTTTTAGAAAAACTGGAACTTATTGCAGATATACAGTACCAAATGGAAAATTTTGACACACCATACACAAGTTATAAAAAAATAATTTCAGACAAACGGTTTTAGGAGCCAAATATCTGATTTATGATCCCTATAAAAATTACAAAAAAGAAGCTAACATCTATAGCTACAAAGCCAATCGTAGCTTTAACTGGCACGAGCTAATTCCTGCCGTTTCAGTATTTGCCGGTGCTAATTTTGTGGGTAAAGACAATCCTTATTCTTTCTCTCCACAATCCAGCATTTCTCCAAAAGTCATGTTGATCACTCAGAATCTATTTGGTGGCGGAAAATGGGTTTTCGTAACTAATATTATTGCCGATTACATTTCAACAGACTACCCGAGCTACGGCTATGTGCTTACTCTTACACGCGGATTTAACGATAAATGGTCCGGTTTTGTTGAAAATCAAGGCTATAAAAGTGACTTTTACAGCGATGCCATTGTTCGTGGTGGAGCAGCTTACCTTATTAATCCGAACCTTCAGGTAGATGCATCTATAAGTACAAACTTCAAAAACACGCCTTCTATATTGTACGGAGGAGTTGGGGTTTCCTGGCGCTATGACGGACGTTACAAAGAAAATCAACTGCAAACTAAACGTGAAGACAGAGCCAAAAAGAATAAAGATAACGAGCTGGAACAAAAAGAAATCGATTATCAGGCAAAAGAACGAAAACGTAAATCGAAATACGAATAGTTAAAATTGTAAGAAAAAAAGTACTTTATTTTTTCTTGTAATGTAGGAAAATAATTATATTTGAAAAATTATACGCCAATTTTCAAATATGAGAAAGATAAATTACGCCTTTCTATTATCACTGTTAATCTGTTTATCAGCCAAATCCCAAAATACCGGAGTAGAAAAAGACATTTACAACCTACAAACCGGCTTTTTGGGAATATGGATCAATAACGAGCATCGATTACTCAATCAAATAAGTTTACGAACCGAAATTGGTTTTGATGGTGGTTTTCGTGGATGTACTGGCTGTACTACTACATATGCATTAATCCCTGTTATTAAACTGGAACCAAGGTGGTATTACAATATCAATAAACGGAATGCTAAAAATCAAAAAACAAACAATAGCGCCAATTTTATAACTTTAGAAATTCACTGTTATCCCAACTGGTTTGTTATTTCAAATCATGACAATGTCTTTGTTCCCAACCAAGTTTCGCTAATTCCTAAATGGGGAATAAGACGAAATATTGGAAATACCAATTTCAATTACGAAGCCGGTATTGGAATTGGGCGCAGATTTTATCTGGATGAAAAATTTTCAGATACTACTGCAGACCTTCCATCTTCGAATCGGCTACACTTTCAAATGATTCACTAACCTTATTAATCAGGGCTTTTTTTACACAATTCTTTTTTGTTACTTCAAAGATAGCTATATTCGTTTCTTAAATCGTAGCACCTAATTTAAAGCAACATTCTTAACAAAGAAAATCTTAATGATTACAATTAAAGAAGCCATAACTAAAAAGGAATTAACTGACTATATCAAATTTCCGTTTACAATCTACAAAGACAATGCCTACTGGGTTCCCCCTATTGTGGCAGATGAATTAGAGTCATTTGACAAAACTAAAAATCCTGCTTTTGACAATGCCGAAGCCTATTTTTATCTGGCTTACAGAAACAATGAAATAGTAGGAAGAATTACGGCTATCATCAACTGGTCTGAGGTAAATGACCAACATAAAAGAAAAGTTCGATTTGGATGGTTTGATGCAATAGACGATATCGAAGTCACTAAGGCCTTGCTGGATAAAGTTTACGAATTGGGAAAAAAACACAATCTGGAGCACGTTGAAGGTCCGATGGGATTCTCGAATCTGGACAAAGTTGGCGTTCTTACAGATGGTTACGATCAATTGGGAACTATGATTACATGGTACAACCACCCCTATTATGTCACACATTTTGAGCAATTGGGTTTTCAGGTTGAAAAAGAGTACCTCGAAAGCATCTTCCCTTTTTCAAACGTCAAACCTGAATTTTTCCTTAAAGCACAAGAACTCATCAAAAAAAGGTATGGCTTACGCTCCTTGACTTTTACCAAAACAAAAGACATCATGCCTCACGTAGACAAAATGTTTGATTTGTTTAATGATTCATACGCTAAATTAGCTTCGTTTGTAGCGATTTCGGATGTTCAGAAAGAATACTTCAAAAAGAAATACATCAGCTTTATCAATCCGGAATACATCAAGTTTGTGGTGGACAAAGACGATAATCTGGTTGCCTTTAGCATTGTAATGCCAAGCTTTTCTGAAGCTTTACAGAAAGCAAAAGGAAAATTATTCCCGTTTGGATTTATTCATTTACTAAGAGCTCGTAAAAAGAGTAAAGATGTTGTTTTTTATCTGATTGGGGTGCACCCCGAGTATCAAAACAAAGGAGTTACCGCTATTATTTTTGATGAATATTATAAGACTTTTTCAGAAAAAGGAATTCAAAATTGTATCAGAACACCTGAATTAGCTGACAATACAGCCATTCATTTACTTTGGAAAAACTTTAACCCAAAAGTGCACTGCCAGAGAAAAACGTATTTAAAATACTTGTAAATAGTTTTCAGCATCAATCGCAGTTAACAATTTTACCCATAAAAAAATCCATTCGTTACACGA
>NZ_AMYW01000051.1:0-19799 GCF_000335775.1 Flavobacterium sp. WG21 | reverse complement strand
TCGTCACGATCTCCTTTTTTTATGAATATTCATTTTTTATTGTTTGATAAATGTTTTTTGAATTGTGCCAACATGTTCATTTTCAATTGTAATAAAATAAGTCCCCGTTGGAAGATTCGCGACATCTATATTTATTAGTTTGGGGTTTGATACTGAAAAGTTGTTTGAATTTACTACATTACCCATAACGTTAGAGATTGTAATTTTAGAATTTAGCATATCTGATGTACTTTCAATGTTTAAAATTGAAGAAGTTGGATTTGGGTAAAGTTGTATATAAGGTTGAGAAGCAGTACCGTCTAAATAAGTTTCGTTACTGTGGCTTGTAACTACTCCATATATATTTTGGCTATTAACTAAAACTACATAATTCATTGTAGCAATTCGTCTAAATTTATATGTCGATTTGAAACTGTATTTCCCTCTTCTATCAGTAACAATAGTAAGAGGTAGTGAAGGAATATAATCTTTAGAAGTCGCCCCCGGGATGTTTGACCATGAAGTAGTAGGATAACCTCCTTCTAAGCTTTGACTTTGCCATTGATAATTTGTTAAATAAATTCGGAAATCATAACCCTCTGGATAAGGATTGTCAAGACTGGCTGTGGATCCCGTGATAAGTTGTAAATTTTCGAAACTATTTGGAGATGTGATTTTTAAAATTTGATCACAACAAATTGTATTGTTGTAACGCAATCCCCTAACTAAAACCTTTATTTGATTACTAATTTGTGAAATATTTTTATAAATAGCTATCCTTCTAATAAGATAATAAGTGTCTTCAAAATTTGAAAATTGTGATGGATCGGAAAAACTTAAGTTTGGAGAGCTTTCATTAGTTATGGTAGTCCATCTTTCTATCATTCCCTTATCAATAGTAGTGTATTCCCATTTATAACTATCTACCTTTGCACCAGGGTCTCTCATTTGAACAACATAAAATGGATCTTCTAAGACTTTTAAGTTTACTATTGAATTTTCTCCAGAAATAGCTATTTTTTTTAAACTTGATAACTCAATAAATCCTTCTGAATTTACTTGTTCATTAGCTGAAATTGAATTTCTGAATATTGGAGAAGGAACAACCGTGATAGCTACTGAGTTGCTTTTATTCGGTTTCTCACTAGTATGGTTATACCCCAAACTTCTGATGACATTAAAATTGCCTATTTCAGTGATATGATCAATTTCCAGAATTTGATTTACATTATCAAAGTTTTTAAATCGTACACTCCCATTTCCATTAGCTTCCCAAGAAGAGTTTATTCCATAAGGTTGATCTTTGTAAGGATTAGGATATTGTGAACCAGTTATAGGTGTAGGTTTGTCTCCTAATCTTACAATTTGATTACAACATAAAGTGTTAGAGATTTTTGTAGGATCAGGTGCATCCGCAGGCGGTATCACTGTTCCTCCTCCGTTAAGTGTTGGATTTTTTATAACGGCAATATTTGAACTTTTGTAGGCTGTTCCTGCTGGATTTTTATATTCAGCATAAATAAATCCTCCGGAGGTTAAAAAATCTCCCCAGCTAAGATTGATATTAAAATTTCTAGTGGCAAATTGCCCGCCACCAAAATATAATTGGCCTCCGTCACCTCCAATAGCAATGTTAACATTTTGTGGGGATAATTTCGAAAAGTAAATTTTTAAAGTGCCCTGATCTCCAACTGCAACATTGTTAGGGATTTCTACTTTAACAGATAGTGATATATAGGAATAGGAAATTCCTCCTAAATTTATTGGTCCCGAGCTGACACTTAATCCATTAACCATGGTAGGTGCAAGTGTAACTTTTTGTCCAAACATTATTGTACTAAATACGAGTAATAAGCTAAGATAAATGTAATTTTTTCTCATGATTTTTTTAAATTATAATAAGGTTAAAAATAGGATTAATATTATATTTTTTAAATTTTAAAAAGTTAAATTATAAGTGTAATACTATAATTTAACACAATAGAGATTTTGAGATTTAGTATAAAATAAAAAAAGGAGATCATGACGATCTCCTTTTTTTATTTGACACTATTTTGAAGTGCTATTCCTTATTTGTATCAGTAAGTTCTTTTTCTGCTCCAAATTTTAAAGAAACCAGAATACCCGCTAAAAGGGAAACAGCAATGAAGGCTAATGACGCCCATTCCGGTACGTGAATGAAATCGTGAAGCAGCATTTTTAATCCTACGAAACTTAAAATAGCAATAAGACTGTATTCCAGATAGCTGAATTTTGCCAGCATATTGGCTAGGAAAAAGTACATCGAACGCAATCCCAGTATGGCAAAAATATTAGAGCTGAACACTAAAAAAGGATCAGAAGTAATGGCTAGAATTGCCGGTACACTGTCTACGGCAAAAAGCACATCCATGAATTCAATCACAATCAACGCTACAAATAATGGTGTGGCTGCTTTTTTTGCTGTTTTTGTGGGAATGAAGAATTTTTCTCCCTCCATATGGGAAGTGATCGGAATGATTTTTCCTAATGTTTTATAAATGAAAGAATCTTTAGGCTGAAAATCTTCATCTTCGCCCGTAAACAGCATCTTGATTGCGGTAAAAAGCAGAAAGGCTCCAAATAAATAAGTGGTCCATGCAAATTTATTAATTAGCATTACACCAAAGAAAATCATTAGTCCACGGAAAACAACGGCTCCCAGAATTCCCCAGAATAAAACACGATGCTGGTATTTTTGTGGTATTTTGAACGATGCAAAAATAATGGCGATCACAAAAATATTGTCCACACTTAAAGATAACTCAATCAGGTAACCGGTTATAAACTTCATGGAAGCAACGGCGGGTTTCAGATTGTCAGGATTTGCGATGTAATCTGTAGTATAGAGCCAATAGATAACTCCTGAAAAAAGAAAGGATAGGGTTACCCAGATCAGTGTCCATTTACTTGCTTCTTTAGTACTAATGATGTGTGGGTTTTTGTTAAAAACGCCTAAGTCTAAAGCAAGAATAAGTGCAACTGCTATTAAAAAGAAAATCCAAACCATTAGGGTATTTTTTTAGTGATTCACAAAGATAGTTTTTAAATTATATCAATTATAATTATTTATCCTGTCTGTCATTTTCGGGCAGAATCAGAGCGTTAAGTATTAAAAAGTTATTTTCAAAATTTACACGACGTTTGTCTTTTCGATTGATAGGACAGACAATTCCATAAAAAAAGTGCCAACATTACGTTAGCACTTTTGTATATGTTCTAAAGCTGAATTACAATGCTGATTTTACAGTTTTGATAATTCTTGCAGCAATTTTATAAGGATCACCGTTTGAAGCAGGTCTTCTGTCTTCTAACCAGCCTTTCCATCCTTTTTGTACGGTCATTAATGGAATTCTGATAGAGCATCCTCTGTCTGAAACGCCATAAGAAAAATCGTGAATAGAAGCGGTTTCGTGTTTACCGGTTAAACGTTGGTCGTTGTAAGCTCCGTAAACTGCAATGTGCTCTGCAGTAACAGGTCTGAAAGCTTCACAGATTCTTTCGTAAGTAGCCTGGTCTCCACATGTTCTTAGTACTTCGTTAGAGAAGTTAGCATGCATACCTGAACCATTCCAGTCTGTATCTCCAAGTGGTTTTGGGTGGTATTCAATATAGTAACCGTATTTTTCAGTCAAACGATCTAATAAGTAACGAGCAACCCAGATTTCGTCTCCGGCTTTTTTAGCACCTTTAGCGAATAATTGAAATTCCCATTGTCCGCAGGCAACTTCCTGATTGATTCCTTCAAAATTAATTCCGGCTGCGATACAAAGATCAGCATGCTCTTCGACTAATTTTCTTCCGTGAGTATTTTTTCCACCTACTGAGCAGTAGTACATTCCTTGTGGAGCAGGGTAGCCTCCAACCGGGAATCCAAGTGGAAGTTGAGTTTTGGTATCCATGATAAAATACTCTTGTTCAAATCCGAACCAAAAATCATCATTATCATCATCAATTGTAGCTCTACCGTTAGAAGGGTGTGGTTTTCCGTCAGCATACATAACTTCTGACATTACTAACCATCCGTTGATACGGGTTGGGTCTGGATATATTGCAACAGGAACCAAAAGACAGTCAGAAGATCCACCTTCGGCTTGTTTAGTAGAGGAACCATCAAATGACCAGTTTCCTAGTTCTTCTAATGTTCCTTTGAAATTTTCATGCTCTTCAACTTTAGTTTTACTTCTAAGATTTTGGGTTGGTTCATATCCGTCTAACCAAATGTATTCTAACTTAATTTTAGCCATAATAATATAAATTAATTTTCTTGTTTCTTTTTTGTTGGGACAAATATAGATTTATTTTTATACTCCTAAAAATTAGGGGGCTATTTTGTTTGAAGTAGTATTATTTTTTTAGATAAGATTAATTTGTGAGGGGGTATATTTTGAAAAAAGTAATTTTTAATACCTTAAAAAGGCAAATTCGTAAAAATCAAGGATGTTTTTTAAATTTTTAGTTTAAGGAATTATGAAAAAATGTTTATTTAATGAATAATACTGCGGTGTTTTGTTGTATTTCTTTGAATCAAATTCATTATTCTTTGAAAAAACCGCTTAACGTTGAAAAATCATCGAATAAAATTCTCTGTTTTGTGTTTCAAACAGGGGTTTTTATTGATTATATTTGTTTCACTTTTTTTAATGAAAATGATTACGAATTTTTAAACCTACTATACATGTCAACATTACGTTTCCAAGCTTTACAAGAAGCTTCCAACAGAAAGCCTGTACATTTTGAAGAAATAGACAGAAAGTCAAACATTTTTGGTTCAAATGTGTTTAATGAGAAAGCGATGAAGCAGTTTTTGACTTCTGATGCTTTAAAAGGAGTGAGAGATGCCGTTCAACACGGAACTAAGATAGACAGAAAACTGGCCGATTATATCGCCATGGGGATGAAAGAATGGGCATTGTCAAAAGGTGTAACTCATTATACACACTGGTTTCAGCCACTTACAGGCACAACAGCAGAAAAGCATGATGCTTTTTTTGAAACTTCTTATGACGGAAGTGATCCTGTAGAGAAATTCGGAGGAGCTCAATTGGTACAGCAGGAGCCTGATGCATCAAGTTTTCCGAATGGAGGAATAAGAAATACATTCGAGGCAAGAGGGTATACCGCTTGGGACCCAACTTCTCCGGCATTTATATATGGTACAACCTTATGTATTCCGACCGTATTTATCGCTTATACAGGAGAAGCGCTCGACAATAAGATTCCATTATTAAGAGCATTATCCGTTATGGATGAGGCTGCGACGGAAGTCTGTAAATATTTCGATAAAAATGTAAAGAAAGTTACTGCTACTTTAGGATGGGAACAGGAATACTTTTTAATTGATAAAGCACTAGCCAATTCACGTCCTGACTTAATGATGACAGGAAGAACCTTACTGGGACATACTTCTGCAAAAGGACAACAATTAGACGATCATTATTTCGGATCTATTCCAACACGTGCTTTAACGTATATGAGAGATTTAGAGCAGGAATGTATGCTGTTGGGGATTCCGGTAAAAACTCGTCACAATGAGGTAGCGCCAAACCAATTCGAATTAGCTCCGATTTTTGAAGAAACCAATCTGGCTGTAGATCATAACTCTTTATTAATGGATGTGATGCAGCGTGTAGCGGAGCGTCATGATTTTAAAGTATTGTTTCATGAAAAACCTTTTAAAGGAGTAAACGGTTCCGGAAAACACAATAACTGGTCATTGGCAACAGATACAGGAGTTAATTTATTGAGTCCGAGTAAAACGCCAATGAGTAATCTACAGTTTTTAACTTTCTTTATCAATACAATTAAAGCGGTTAATGATTACGAAACTTTATTGAGAGCGTCTATCGCAACAGCGAGCAACGATCATCGTTTGGGAGCTAATGAGGCACCACCGGCAATTATATCAGTTTTTATTGGAGCACAATTGTCTAAAGTATTAATAGAATTGGAAAGTGTAACTACTGGAAAATTGTCACCCGAAGAAAAAACAGACTTAAAGTTAAATGTAGTTGGGAAAATTCCGGACGTTCTTTTAGACAATACAGACCGTAACCGAACTTCTCCTTTTGCTTTTACAGGAAATAAATTTGAGTTTAGAGCTGTAGGTTCAAATGCCAATTGTTCCAACGCGATGACTACTTTGAATGCTATTGTGGCCAAACAATTAAGAGACTTTAAAACAGAGGTAGACTCTTTGATTGAATCTAAAGACATGAAAAAAGACGATGCCATCTTTAATGTTTTGAGAGAATACATCAAGCAGTCTAAAAAAATACTTTTTGAAGGAGACGGATATAGCGAAGCTTGGGAAAAAGAAGCCGCTAAAAGAGGATTAAGTAATTTTAAAACTACTCCCGAAGCTATTAAAGCTAAGGTTTCAAAACAAGCTTTGGAGTTATTTGATGAATTAGGAATTTTAAATCACGTAGAAGCAGAAGCACGTTACGAAATTGAATTGGAAGAATACACTAAGAAAATCCAAATTGAAGGACGAGTATTAGGGGATATTGCCAGAAATCATGTTATTCCAACGGCTATTCGCTATCAAAATACTTTAATCGAAAATGTAAAAGGATTAAAAGAAATTTTTGGTAAAGAGTTTGAAACTATTGCAAAAGAGCAAATAGTTCTCATTAAAGAAATTTCAGGACACATTGAAGGAATCAATTCTAAAGTATTGGCGATGACGAGTGAACGAAGAACGGCAAACCAATTGACTGATGCGCAAAAAATGGCCGAAGCTTACTGTAATAACGTAAAACCTTATTTTGAGGACATTCGTAATCATTGTGATAAATTAGAATTATTAGTAGATGATGAAAGCTGGACCTTAACGAAGTACAGAGAATTGTTATTTACGAAGTAATATTTTAGAATATACCCGATTAAGTCCCGTCTTTATTGAGATGGGATTTTTTTATGGTTTTGTTAAAATAATATCATTATGTCTTTATTTTAACAAATGTTTAAATTGAATTGTGACTAAATTATGAAAAGTAGCTTTTTTCTTGCCAACAAAAAAAAGCATTAAAGTAGTTCATCGAGATAGTTTTACACTTCATCGAAAAGTAATTAAGATATTGGAAAATAGGTATTTATACCTGTTTTGGTTGGCGATAAGTTTTCTAATTTTGATCATGAAAGAAAGAAAATAAGGCTTTAATTTTTATTTTCGAATGGAGATTTTGATTGCATGATTTCCCTAAATCACGCTGACCTACATAATAAAATGTATTAATAACCAATTAAATATATTTATTATGAAAAGAGTAATTTTAAGCATCTCCGCGATGCTGTTTGTAGGAGTCGCAGCTTTTGCGCAAGGTAACATGAGTGATGTGGACCAAACAGGTTTATTAAATGGTGCACTGGTAGTTCAGGTAGGAGCAACTAATAGCTCAGATGTTGACCAGATAGGTATTGCCAACGTTGCAATTGTAGGACAGTACGGAGATGATAACGAGTCTACTGTTGGACAATTAGGAGGAGGAAATGTTGCTATTGTAACACAAATTGGAGACAATAACGATTCTAGTATCACTCAAGGAATCTGGTTCGGTAATCTTGCAGTTACTACTCAAATTGGAGCTTACAATAATTCTGATGTGTTACAGATTGGTAACTTTAATACAGCTACTACTAATCAATTTGGTCTTGCTAATAACGCTTTGACTCTTCAATTCGGATATGGCAACACTGCATCTACCGATCAAATAGGACTGTTTAACAATGCAGCTACTCTACAATTAGGCTGGGACAACACCTCTAGTATTCAACAATACGGAGCCGGTAACTTTGCAGCTACTGCACAATTTGGAAATGATCATATGAGCACAGTTACTCAAACAGGTTTCTTAAATGGAAGTGTAGTAATTCAATCTAACTAAGAATAAACCAGAAAAAGGAAGAGCTTGAGCTATTAAGTTCTTCCTTTTTTTAAATTACAATATATTATGAAACGTTTAGCCACTTTTGTATCCTTACTAATCACCGGGATTTTATTCGCTCAGGTAATTGATGTGAATAGAAGTGACTATTTATTAAATGAAGCATACAATCGCAATCAAAATCAAACGATAAGTCAATATATTAAAAGCAACAACATCGTAACAGTTGCTCAAATTGGAAATTACAATCAAGCCAATTTAACCATCATAAGCAGTAATGCTTATGTTACCGCACAACAGACAGGCAACAACAACTACATGAATGTCTACAAAAATGCTGATGAAATCAATCAGTCCTACACACAAACAGGCAATAATAATTATATAAGTGATTTTTCGATGTACTCACGCGGAATCACTTCCATGGGAATCAATCAGTATGGCAATAATTTATCGGTAATCAGTACCGGTTCAAATTCGATATCTAAAGATTTAATAATTAATCAAACGGGAAACTCGGGGACAATTTACATATTCAATCGCTAGTGTCATGAAAAAGTATTTGAACTTACTAATTGCATTTTTTTGCTATTTTTTTTTCTGAATCAGGATTTTCTCAGGAAGTTCACATAGAAGTAAAAGCCAAAATAGAAGTAAAAGAAATAGAAAATTTACTTGCTATTACGGGAACTGCAGAAAACTTAAAATCGCAGTTTAAAAATATATCTTATAAATTGACTGTATTTAAAAAAATAAAAAAACTCGAATAAATCAAATAATGCTCAGGATGGCAGAGTCACATTAGAACCGATTCAAAAAGTTGAACTTTCTAAAACGCAAGTCAATTTTACACCAGAAGATGAGATTATAATATTGCTATTGATTTATGATGAAAAAAATGAATTGATAGGTAAAGACCGTGTTGTTTTTGGAGAAGATAAAGTATCAGATGCCGCTAAACCAATTCCTGTAGATGGAATTGAAATGATCGGGATTGTTGCTAATGATACCAAAACAAAACTGGGAAATGATTTTTATGATTTTTTTTATGCACAATATTCAAAGCTAAGAATTAATACAAGTAAAATCGTGACCGTTCAAGAGGAATTGACTTTTGGACGTACAACAAAAATTACTATTCTGATAGATGGAGAAATAGTGGAAGAATTTATTTCGCGTCCGGACGAAGATTTTTTAAAATACATGGCAGAATCTGCAGCATCAAAAGCATTTAAGTATTTTAAAGACATCGAAAAACAGAATAAAATAATAACTCAGTATTAATAAATAACTCAATATTAATAATCGAGAAGTAATTTTTGTAGAGGAGTTTTTCTTTTTTTTAATGTAGGAAACTAAATAACAGCAATATGAAAAATTTAATTTCATTCGTATTTGTGTTGGGTTTTTGTACCGTTTCTTTTTCACAGGATCTTGCTTATAAGCCTATTAATCCGGCTTTTAGCGGTGGTGAGACTTTTAATTATCAATGGATGCTTAGTTCTGCGCAGGCACAAAATGATTATAAAGATACTACTGCAAATGGCGGATACAAGCAGCCAACAGATCTGGAACGTTTTAAAAGTACTTTAAATAACCAATTGCTCAATAGAATTTCAAATTCATTGTTTGATAGTCAATTTGGTTCAGGTACAGGCTCTGGAGGTGGTACTGGAGGCGGTACCGGTGGAGGCGGAGGACTTACTCCTGGTAATTATGTCTTCGGAACGCTGTCTGTGGATATTTACAATTCTAACTTAGGAATGGTTGTCAATATTCTGGATATTGAAACTGGCGAGCAAACGCAAGTTATTATACCGGGTAAATAGTCTGGTATTCGATTTTTATAAAAGTAAGTTCATGTTTTATTATTAAAAAATAACTAATTATGAATAAAACTCTCCTTTTTCTACTGTTAATAACCTGCCTACTCTCAGGATGTGGCGCTTATTTTAATCAACCCGTAGGAGTTCAGAAAGCTGTTTTTGGAGAAAACACTTCTGCAACTGAACACTTAGTCGATATGCCAAAACCAAAAGAACAGATTGTGGTAGGGGTGTATAAATTTAAAGACCAGACAGGTCAATACAAAGCGACTGAAGTTGGAAGCACATTTAGCACAGCAGTTACTCAGGGTGCTACTTCTATTTTAATAAAAGCACTTCAAGATTCAAAATGGTTCGTTCCTATAGAACGTGAGAATCTGGGGAATTTATTAAACGAACGAAACATTATCCGGTCTACACGTCAGGAATATGAAGCAAAAAAAGAAGGCGGTGAAACAGTATTGACGCCTTTACTCTTTGCAGGAGTTTTATTAGAAGGTGGTATTATTTCCTATGACACCAATATTATTACCGGAGGTTTTGGAGCCCGATATTTTGGCGCCGGAGGTTCTACACGATACAGACAAGATCGTGTTACGGTATATTTAAGATTGGTTTCCACCTCAAACGGAAAAATACTAAACACTGTTTATGTTTCTAAGACCATCTTATCACAAAGTATAGACGCCAGTTTATTTCGATACGTAAATCTAAATCGACTTTTGGAAGTAGAAACCGGTTTTACAAGAAATGAACCCATTCAGCTGGCAGTTACCGAAGCCATAGAAAAAGCCGTTGAAGGCCTTATTGTACAAGGAATCAAAGACAAGCTTTGGGAAGTGAATGCACCTCAAAATCAAATCGATGCTTTTGTATCTGCCTATGATGCAGAAAAAAGCGAAGCCGATCTGGCACAATTATACGATAGAAATTTAGAAGATAAAAGAGGCCTTTTTGGTATAGAGGTTGCCGGAGGAACAGCCATTATACAAGGCGATTATAAAAGTCCCGAACCGGCACCAATGATCAGAGGAGCGGTGAAGTATTTTTTCACTCCGGCTTTTAACATAAGTGCTTCGGCCAATGCATTCAAAATTGCCAATAAAGGAAGAGACAAATTGGGATATGTGTCTACAGATCTCAATCTCGAATGTATCATATTGCCTCGCGATATCCTGACTCCATTTGTTTTTGGGGGTTACGGATTTGAATTTAATAAAGAATACAAAAATTTTCATAGTAAAGTTCAGTTTGGAGGTGGTTTAGAATATATGGCGACCAGTAATTTAGGAGTAAAATTATTCGCAGAATATAATATGACCTTTAGCGACAATGTTGATTATATCGTAAGAGGTAAAAGAGATGATTATTACTGGAGACTTGGTTTGGGACTCACTTATTACTTCCCAAGAAGTTCCAAGCACAAGAAATAATAGTTCGCTGGTGTAATACCAAAGAGTGATATTTTTTCAATAACAAATTGAGAAAAAAATCAGTATAAGTTTAACAAAATCAAGACCGCAATGAAAATAGGACTAAAAATATTGATATGCTTTATGCTTTTGGTTTCTTGTAGTGAAGATCAAATCGATGAAACAGGAACGGGAGCAGTAAAAGGAAGAGTAGTAGATGCCCGAACATATGAAGGAATAGAAAACGCACGTATTTCTTCAAGCCCAACTACGAGTACCGTATTTTCGGATAAAGACGGATATTTCGAGATAGATAATATAACAATGGGAAAATATTCTTTTCAGGCCCAAAAAGATGGTTTTACCGCCAGATTTGAACCTGCCACTGTGGAGAAAGACATAACAGTTCAGATTATTTTTGAGTTACAAGTCTCTACTGCCAACAACAAACCACCAGATGTTCCCATATTAACCGCACCTACAGACAACGCTACAGGGCAACCGCTAACACTGGATTTAACATGGACGGCAAAAGATCCGGAATCAGATCCGATGACCTATACCGTGACAGTGAAAAACGGAACAACAGACGAAACTAAAACCTATGCCAATTTAAAAGACACAAAGCTTAATATTTCAGGTTTAAGTTTTAGCACGAAATACTATTGGCAGGTAACAGCCGATGATGGAATTAATAAACCAATAAATAGTGTCACAAACTCTTTTACGACTTTGGCATTTCCAAATCCGAGATATTTGTATGTTAAAAAAGTAAAAAATAACAATGTCATTTATACAGCTGATGAAGCCGGAAACGAACTTCAATTGTCATCTGCCGAAGTAAACAGCTACAGACCGAGAAAAAATTTAAGCATCAACAGAATTGCTTATATAAGTTCTGACGGATCTTTGAATCAAATTTTCACAATGAATCCGGATGGTACTGATGTCAAAAAAATTACAAACTTTATACCTATAGCAGGATTTAATATGGAGTATGTTAATTATTGCTGGAGCACCAACGGAAGACAAATTATTTATCCAAATTTTGACAGACTGTATCGCATTGATTCTGACGGATCAGGATTGATTCAATTGTTTAAAACGCCAAACGGAAAATTCATTTCAGAATGTGAATGGAGTCAGGACGGGTCACAAATTGTACTTAAAGTAAATGATATGTCGGGATACAATGTTGAGATATATGTGATCAATACCGCCGGTGATGTATTGTATCAGGTACTTTCCGGAGTAACGGGTGGAGCAAGCGGTCTTAGTATTTCTGTAGACAATAGTAAAATTGCCTATACGAGAGATGTTTCAGGATTCGAAAATTCGACTTACAGACGATTAGACTCCAGAATATTTATTTACACAGCTGCGGACAATACTTCAACTGAACTGGCAAGTCAAAAACCAAATGGATTTAATGATTTCGATGTAAAATTCTCTCCAAATGAAGCAGAGCTGATTTATGTCAATACATCAAACGATGGTTTATCAGCCAACACGATACAAAAAGTTACTATTTCCAGCAGCAATAGTAATGGTTCCAGAACGACACTATTTCAGAACGCTTCAATGCCGGATTGGAGGTAAAATACTAAAAACTCAATTTTTGATAACCAATTTTATAGAAAAAAATCGGCAGTGCCTAAAAGCCTGCCGATTTTTTTTGCGAATCAGACATACGAATCAATCAAAGAATTAAAAAAAGGGATTATCTTTGCACCACATCAACACAAACTAAGTTTCATGAGTTCAGATTCTAGCAAAAGGTACGCACAAAGAGGTGTTTCGGCATCAAAAGAAGACGTACACAACGCCATAAAAAATATTGATAAAGGTTTATTCCCACAGGCATTTTGTAAAATTGTACCTGATTATTTAACGCAAGACCAGGAGCACTGTTTGATTATGCATGCCGACGGTGCCGGTACAAAATCATCATTAGCCTATATGTACTGGAAAGAAACCGGTGATATTTCGGTTTGGAAAGGAATTGCTCAGGATGCTTTAATCATGAATATCGATGACTTATTGTGTGTAGGAGCAACCGATAATATTTTGCTTTCTTCAACAATTGGAAGAAACAAAAACTTAATCCCTGCTGAGGTTATTTCAGCAATCATCAACGGTACAGAAGAATTAATCAACGAACTAAAATCTTTTGGTGTAACCATCCATTCAACAGGAGGAGAAACTGCCGATGTTGGTGATGTTGTTCGTACTATTATTGTAGATTCTACGGTAACAGCCCGCATGAAACGCAGCGATGTGGTAGATAATGCCAACATAAAAGCCGGTGACGTAATCGTTGGTTTGGCTTCTTTTGGACAGGCAACTTACGAGAAAAGCTATAACGGGGGAATGGGAAGTAACGGATTAACCTCTGCCCGTCACGATGTTTTTGGAAAATACTTGGCAGCAAAATACCCGGAGAGTTATGATGCAGCAGTACCCGAAGAATTAATCTATTCAGGTCAGGTAAATTTAACTGATGCTGTCGAAAACAGTCCAATAAATGCAGGACAGTTGGTACTTTCGCCAACCAGAACGTATGCACCGATTATCAAGAAAATCTTAGATACCTATACACCAGCTGATATTCACGGAATGGTACATTGCAGTGGAGGAGCTCAGACAAAGATTTTACATTTCGTTCAGAACTTACACATTATAAAAGACAATTTATTTCCGGTTCCGCCATTGTTCCAATTAATTCAGGAGCAATCTAAAACCGATTGGAAAGAAATGTATCAGGTTTTCAATTGCGGTCACCGTATGGAACTTTATGTTCCCGAAAATATTGCACAAGATATTATTGCAATTTCAAAATCATTCAATGTCGATGCGCAAATTGTAGGTAGAGTGGAAGCGGCAGACACTAAAAAGCTTACGATTACCAGCGAGTACGGAACATTCGAATATTAATATTTTTTGAGTTACAAAAGTTCAAAGGTTCTGAGTAGCAAAGGTTTCTATACCGGAGTTTACAACAGAGCCTTTTTTATTAATCATTAGCTTTTTTAGGAGCTAATCCCGCTATTCGTTACAATCTTTTGTGCCGAACCCCGTCACAAAAGGATTTTCACTGCTATCGGGGCTAAAAAAAACATCAAGCTATGTATGAATTACTTTTTTGGAGATATTTAGAAGAGGTTTATCTGAACCATCATGAAGTTTATGAAGCCCTTGTAGAAAAAGAAGAAGTAGACGGTCTTGCAGTACTTCCTGTTGACGTCATTATGAACAGAATCAATTCCGTTTTTTCCCAATGGGAACGAGTGGATGAAAACAGCTGGAAAAACAGCACCGGAAAAGGAGCTTTCCAGGTAATTACCACACCGCAAAGCATCAAAATTGATTGTTACGGAACCGAAGGAAAAACCATGAATACACTGGTTTCCCTGATGGAAGAATTCAAATGTCCGTTATACGATCCGCAAGTTCCCGAGCGCTATGACGAAATGAATGAATAAACGATCAATTTTGTAAAACTTTGCGAATCTCTGTGCAAAACGTAGTGTCTCTCTGTGAAATAGTTTTTAGATAAAGTAAATAGAAGGCTTTATAGTGAGCAGCTCAAAAAAAGAATTCATGACCACATCAAATTTTAATTTCTCCGATACTATAATTTTAGAAGACGATTCTGTTTTATTACGTCCTTTGCAAGAATCAGATGCCGATAATTTACTGGAAATCTCTGTTAACGAACCCGAAACCTGGAAATACTCCTTAGTAGGTGCAGATGGAAAAGAAAATTTGATCAATTATATCCAACTGGCGATAAAAGGAAGAGAAAATCAAAAAGAATTTCCGTTTATAGTTTTCGATAAGAAAACACAAAAGTATGCAGGTTCAACACGTTTCTACGACATGAATCTGGAGTATAAATCACTACAGCTGGGATATACCTGGTACGGATCGGCTTTTAGAGGAACCGGGCTTAATAAACATTGTAAATTTTTATTACTGCAATTTGCCTTTGAAACCCTTGGTGTGGAGCGTGTAGAGTTTCGTGCCGATAATAATAATGAACGTAGTATTGCCGCCATGAAAAGTATCGGCTGCAAAGTTGAAGGCGTTTTAAGAAGTCATATGCCAACCGCTAATAGTGATGTTCGTCGTGATTCTATTGTGTTGAGCATCCTGCAAAAAGAATGGTTTGATGAGGTAAAGGAAAATCTAAAGCGTAAGCTTTAAAAAGAGGCGCTAGCCTCGACCCATATTGTAGGGCCGGATTTTAATCCGGTCAAAACGTCACAAGAGCAAAAGAAGAACCATCGGTTCGGTCCATTTTACAAACCCATCGCAGACGTATAATTTGTTTAAAAAAAATGGCATTATAATATGTGCCACCCCTCTGGAACTCTTGAACGTGTCGTATTATTTTTTCAACGGCTTGAAATCCGTTGCTATAAATATGGCGTTCCTACGGAACTCTTAAACACAACTCGCAACTCATAATTCATAACCCATAATTGATAACCCATAACCCATAACGATCTACTTACCCGTCTTTCAAGAGTAAATTTTGCTCCTTTCTTAACCTTTCAACTAATGAATTAAGGTAGGTTTTTGTTTTTAGAGGAAGTAAATTCCAGGTTGAGTCCTTTTTAAAACTTCTGCAATAATCAAGATCGCATTCTACGGCACGAATTGCATATTTTTTGTTTTGATAGATCGTAATAATTTTAACGCGCCTTATCTCATTGTATTCTGTTCTCGTACCGTAAACAATCACCGGATCGATAAGTCCATCACCGTCCAGATCTGTTGTACTGCAGTATTTTGTCCAAAAATAGATCGTAGTTTCTTTAGGATCACTGTCTTCCAGTAAATCATTAATTCTCCATTTTTCAAGAAAACCGCCATGATCATTCAGTGTGTAAATGGCCTGAATCTTCGTGTTTAAGGTATCTTTTTTTGAAATGTTTTTTTGATTTTCGCAGAGGAGTAATTCATACACACCGCTTTTATCAGAACATTCGAGTGCTCTGTAAATTGGAAATTCCGAAACACCGTCAAGTTCTCTTTGAGCGATTTCTTTTTGGGTTAGTTTATGACTTTCTGTTTTTTGTGCAAAACCGAAAATGGTATAAAAAAGGATGCAGAATAAAATAGCGTTTTTCATGAATAGTGTGACATTTTACAGAACCAAAGATATTTAAAAGCTTTTGAGATCAGATCATTTTATATTTTTTAAAAAGCATATTTTGTTGTATTTTTCGAATCTGAAAGTATTGGTAAATCGATTTAGTAAAATGCCAATTGCTGTTTTTAAGTAAAAAGTAATGATTAAAAGAAAACTAATGAATAGAATAAATTGTAAAAATTTTGTTTTTGGATTATCCTTTTTAATATTCGGTTATACCGCTAATGCTCAGAAAAAAACAATTGAAAAACGAGATCTGATTCAGTATGTTGATCCTATGATTGGTACCGCCAAAATGGGGCATACCTATCCGGGAGCAACAGTTCCGTTTGGAAGTGTACAGTTAAGTCCTGAAACCGATACAATTGCCTACAGTACAAATGGAAAATATAACGGAGATGTCTATAAGTATTGTGCCGGATATCAATACGAAGATAAAACGATTGTAGGTTTTAGTCATACGCATTTTAGCGGAACTGGACATTCTGATTTGGGCGATTTTTTAATTATGCCCACAACAGGAAAGCTGCAGCTAAATCCCGGTGTTGCTTCAAAACCATTGTCCGGTTACCGATCGGCATTTTCTCATACTACCGAAAAAGCAGAGCCCGCTTACTACAGTGTACTTTTGGAAGATCATAAAATCAAAGCCGAACTTACGGCGACAACCCGCGTAGGAATGCATCAATACACCTTTCCAAAATCAGATGATGTACATATCATTTTAGATTTGACTTCGGGAATTTACAATTACGATAAAAAGAATGTATGGACATTTGTTAGAGTAGAGAACGATACTTTGATTACCGGATATCGTCAGACCAATGGCTGGGCAAGAACCAGAACTGTATATTTTGCGATGAGTTTTAGCAAGCCCATTAAAAATTACGGACAGGCCCCATTGGAGAAAAGTGTGTACAGAGGCTTTTGGGGAAGATTTGATCAAACCAAAAACTTTCCCGAAATGGCAGGTCAGAACTTAAAATTGTTCTTCGATTTTGACACAGAAGAAGGAGAAAAAATAAAAATCAAAATGGCTCTGTCTCCTGTAAGTTCTGCCGGTGCAGTTGAAAACATGAAAAAAGAAGTTCCGGGTTGGGATTTTGAAAAAGTCAAAAAGCAAAGTCAGGAAGTCTGGAATAACGAGTTGAACAAAATTCAGGTAGAAACCCTTCAGAAAGAAGATTTAGTGAATTTTTATACTGCAATGTATCATGCCTTTTTAGGACCTACAGAATACATAGATTTAGACGGGAACTACAAAGGTTTGGATATGAACGTACATAAAGCCGAAAACTTTAAAAATTATACCAGTTACTCCTTATGGGATACTTATCGCGCCTTGCATCCATTATTCAATATAGTACAGCCTTCCCGAAATTCAGATATGATCAGTTCCATGTTGGCTCACTCCGATCAGAGTGTACACAAAATGCTGCCGATTTGGTCGCATTATGCCAATGAAAACTGGTGCATGATCGGGTATCATTCCGTTTCTGTAATTGCCGATGCTATTGTAAAAGGCAATATCAATTTTGATCCTGAAAAAGCACTTGAAGCTTGTGTGAAAACAGCAAAAGTGCCTTATTATGACGGATTGGAATATTATATGACAAAAGGTTATGTTCCAGAAGATAAAAACGGTGCTTCGGTTTCAAAAACACTCGAATATGCTTATGATGACTGGGCGATTGCACAGGCAGCAAAGAAATTAGGTAAAACCGAAATCTATAAGGAATTTATCGCAAGATCTAAAAATTACAAAAACGTTTACGATGCGCAAACGGGGTTCATGCGTCCGAAGTTAAATGACGGAACTTTTAAGAAAGAATTTGATCCGTTAGATACACATGGTCAGGGGTTCATTGAAGGGAATTCATGGAATTACAGTTTGTATGTACCGCAGGATCCTGCTGATATGATTCAAATGATGGGAGGAAATGAGAAATTTAAAGTTCGATTGGATTCCTTATTCAACATGCATTTACCGGACAAATATTTTGAAAACACGGAAGATATCACCAGAGACGGAATCATTGGGAATTATGTTCATGGAAACGAACCTTCACACCATGTCGTTTATTTATACAATTGGACGAATTCACCATGGAAAGCTCAGGACAAAATCAGGATGATCCTGAAAAAAATGTACCGAAACGGAGCTGACGGTTTAGGAGGAAACGATGATTTTGGACAAATGAGTGCCTGGTATATTTTTAGCAGTTTAGGTTTTTACCCTGTAGCACCGGGTTCTGACGAATATGCATTAGGAAGTCCGTTAGTGAAAAAAGCGACTTTTAATCTGGAAAACGGAAAGAAATTCGAAGTAGAAACCATCAATCAGTCCGATAAAAATGTGTTTGTGAGCAAGGTGATTTTGAATGGGAAACAATTAGATAAGCCTTTTCTGAAACATGCTGATATAATAAATGGAGGAAAGATCACATTTTATATGAGCGCTAAGCCTAATAAGAGTTATTAGTTTTGTGTTATGAGTTGTATTGATTAACATTGTCTGGCTGAGCGAAGTCGAAGCCAACACCGTTTCGCTGAGCGGAATCGAAGGGTTCTCACGACGTAAAATGGCTTCGACTTCGCTCAGCCTGACACTCAAAAAAGTAACTTAAAAAAGGGCAAGGTTTAAATTCGAGAAAATTTTACAATTAATGGCGAAACAACAAAAAACTTCCCGAAATTTGCACTTTAAATAAAAGTAAACATGAAAATAAATCTAAAATCAGGAATTGATAAATTGCTTTTCGGAATGAAGCAGAACGATGTTACAGCTGCTTTAGGAAAGCCTGATAAAAATTATAAAGATGAAGATGATAATGTGATTTTTGTATACAATGCACAAAAGATCAGATTGACGTTTTATCAGGAAGAAGACCTGAAATTAGGTTATTTAGTAGCTTCAAGCAGCGATTTAGAAGTTTTTGGATTCAAACTAATCGGAAGAAAAATTGCTGATGTAAAGAAAGATTTAGCAACAAAAGGAATTACAAAATACAATCAGGAAACTTTTGATACTTTCGAGAATTACTTTAATGAAGACAACTGGTTCATCCTTCAAACAGAATTTGACGAAGTGGTGAAGTTTGAAATCGGTGCAATCATAAACGATAAAGACGAATTTGATTGGAAATTTCCAGTAAAGAAGAAATAATTAAAAAGATTTGTAGCCTAAAGAACAAACAGGTATCAGACTTAGTGAACTATATAGGTGTGTAATATCAGACTGAGCAAACTATATAGACATGTAAGGTTAGACTAAGCGAGGTATATAGGCACATAAGGTCAGACTGAGTGAAGTATATAGACATTTAAGGTTAGACTGAGCGAGGTATATAGACATTTAAGGTTAGACTGAGCAAAGTATTTAGGCACATAATGTCAGACTGAGCGAAGTCGAAGTCCCACACGCTAAATCCATACTGTTGAAGACTTCGACTTCGCTCAGTCTGACGTACGATGTTACCGTTTTAGTCTGATAGATCACAATAATAATTATAAAAAA
>NZ_AMYW01000050.1:0-20007 GCF_000335775.1 Flavobacterium sp. WG21 | reverse complement strand
TACCATAGGTTTTGACTTCTATCAAAATATTCCTGTAGAAGAACGTCTGAATCATACCATCTCCTATGACTTTAGATTGAAGAATCCCAATGGAAAGACTTTTTTAGTGAATCAAAAACTGACTCCTGTTTTCCTGACCAATGATGGAAAAATCTGGAAATCGATTTGTATTATCTCACTTTCTTCTGAATTGCAGTCGGGGAATATTAAAATTTATAAAAAGGGAGAAAATAAGATCTTCAGTTATGACCTTGAAGGAGACTTTTGGAAGGTGCTAAAAAAGATAGAACTGACCAGCCGTGAGAAGGAGGTTTTGCAATATTCTATAAGGGGTTTTACCATTGCCAACATGGCCGAAAGTATGTTTGTATCGGCTGATACGATTAAGTTTCACAAGAGAAAGTTGTTCACCAAACTCGGGGTAGGAAATATTGCTGAGGCCATCGCTTATGCCACCAGTAATAAACTAATTTAATATTCTTTTCTTCTTATAAAAACTATGTTTCTATGCGTGGAGTATTTCCACGCAGATTTTTTCTGTTGTATCTTTTCTCTAGCTATGTCTTAAACACATAGAAACATAGACTTTTACAACCTAGAATAAGGCGTTTCACTTTTAACAAAACACAGAGCATTATAATAGAGAAATGTGTTTCTATGAGACACTCTTTACTCTTTACTCTTTACTCTTTACTCTTTACTCTTTACACATCTCTTAAAACCTATCTATCCATGTGTTGAATGTTTTTCTCGCAGATTTGGCAGATTGTGCAGATTTTTGAAATCCTTATGCTCTCTAGCTATGCTTTAAACACATAGAAACATAGACTTTACAGCCTAAAATAGGGCGTTTCACTTTTAATAAAACGCAGAGCATTATAATAGAGAAATGTGTTTCTATGAGACACTCTTTACTCTTTACTCTTTACTCTTTACTCTTTACTCTTTTCACATCTCTTAAAACCTATCTATCTACGTGTTGAATGTTTTTCTCGCAGATTTGGCAGATTGTGCAGATTTTTGAAATCCTTATGCTCTGTAGCTATGCCTTAAACACATAGAAACATAGACTTTTACAGCCTAAAATAAGGCGTTTCACTTTTAATAAAACGCAGAGCGTTATAATAGAGCAATGTGTTTCTATGAGACACTCTTTACTCTTTACTCTTTACTCTTTACACATCTCTTAAAATCTATTCTACCAAAACTGCACAGCTAATTTCACCAGATCTATTGGGCTCTACCAGCAATCCAAACAACAAAGCATTGTCTTGTTAAAAAATTGTAATTAACTTAAAAACAAGTATTTATACTCGCTTTAAAAAACCATATTTTATCTAATATTGTATGTACCAAAAACAGTGGAGCCAGAACCCACTTACAAAAAAACGAGGCGGATTCCGAAAAGCCTTATGAGTAGGAAACACAAACAAACAAATAAATTATGGCAACTTACCCGTATTCACAAGAAGCACTTTTAGTGAACAGTATCAAAGCAACAACAGTAGTTTCTATTGTGTCAGGAATGCAAGTATCTGTTACTACTTTTACTTCATCAGCAGGAAATTTAGGCTCAATCACCCTTTCTCCTGTACAGCCAACAGCTACAAATGTAGAGTTTAAAGCTGGGGCGCAAAAGCTACAAATCGACCTTATCAGTTTCAGAGCTCAATTCGGCCTTGACAGTGGTCAGGTTACAGCAAGCGGGCGTGCAACGGATCAGGACGGAAACAACGAAACTGCTTTTGCGAAACAAATCGCAACTTGGTCTTAATTAAAAACAACCAGGATATTTTCCTGGGATAAAATTATATTTATGAAGTAGGAAACTGCTTGTATAGACCCCAATCTACACTATAAATATTATATCGATAACAGTCTTTACTGGTTTATCCCATACTTCCTAACTATTCATTAGCCCAGGAAATCTCCTTTTATCCTACTTATACCAGAAAACATTGGACTACAATAGAAATAAAACTAGTATTAAAATTATGGTAACTTATCCTTACCCGGAAGATGCGATATCAGTAAACAGCATCAAAGCATCTACCCTTGTTTCAGTTCTTGAGGGCATGGAAGTATCAACAACAACCTTTACTTCTGCACTGGGAGGCGAAACTTCAACTGTAGTTCCTCTTTCAGGTCCCGGGCCTGTGATACAAAATGGGATTTTAGGATCGGTGCCACTTTCTCCTGTACGGTCAAAAGCCTTGTCATGGAAAAATCACTGACTTGAACAGCGAAAACGAAGTTGTGTTTGCCAAACAGATCGCGGCCTGATCTTAACTAAAATCATGAGACAAATCCCTCCGGAGTCAATTCTATTTATGAAATCAAAAACAGTCTATAGCCATTTCATTTGTAATAAAAATATCCTTTTAAAAGTGATATTAATTCTGATGTTTGTCACATTACCTATGGCTGCGCTGGCTCAGGATACCCTACCGTTACCTCTTGAAAAAATAGCTCCGCCTATAGTCGCAAGCGGAACTACAGGAGAACGTTATTTTGGCGATTTATTAATACATTACGCTATTGATCCCACAGGCAAAATTGTAGTCTGTACTTTATATTTATCCACCGTTTTGGTAGGAGTAGAATCTTTAACTCCCACTAATCCAATTTATCAGTTTGATCTAAAATCAGGAGCAAGTGCTACCAGCGGAAGCCTCAGTATTTACCTGAATTTCTCTCCGTTAGTTTCAACCCTGAAAGCAGATTTGACCTACACGGTCAAAGAAAATAATACCAGTTATCCTTTTAAGGGTGACTTAGTAGGATGGTATGTTTATGAGTAACCAGTTGTGGGATGTGAGATGGAACTATAAAAAAAAAGTTGCAGTTTTCAGTCGCAGTCTCACTTGAAACCTGAAACCTGAAACTTGAAACTTGAAACCTGAAACCTGAAACCTGGAACCTGAAACCTTCAGCCTTTGAACTTTATGACTTTTAACCTTTGACCTTTAGACAAAAAAGATATGGCAACCTTACAATTCACAAATACTTCGTCGGGCAATTCTTCCTTGTATCTGGCAGCAAAAGATAACAGTTGGTTCGCCTATTTACTGGCAAATGGAGTTACAGGACCTGCAAGTGGTTCAATAGGTCTGGATGAACTTTCCGGTTACAATGGTTATTTTTTATTTTCTTTAAATGCCCCCACCATTGACATCAATACGTTTGTAAGCAATGTATATTCATTTCTTGGTCCGCTGCAAACTTATCAGTCGGCATCGGTTGTTTGGTTTGAAAATCCCAATACAGCGCTGACTGCAAACAACACTACCCAACTAATTTTAACAGGAGGCGCCAATGGGGTCTATTCTGTTCTAACAGGGTTCAACTACAGTTTCGGGAATGATTTTGCAACGCTTTTTATAAGCAACAACAATGTCTTGCTAACACTCGATACTACCAATAACACGATGATAATATCCGGTCAGCAAGGATCGGCCAACTATAGTTTCAGACCCAATAATATTGCTTCTTCAAGTCAGATTCAGAGTACTATCGAAATACCTCTTACGGGTGTCGGACAAGGTCACATCAGGTTTGTACTTGGTTTTGATGCCGCTTCAGACTTTATCGGTTTTAATGTAAGCAATCAATATAGTTTTAACAACAATGCGAACAGCGGTGTACTGACAAGGGTTACTTTCGCCTTGATTGAAGCAGGAAGTCTGAACGATTTAATCACCATGCAGAGTAGTATTTTCCCCTGTGATTTACTGAATAAGGCCGGAGTAAATACTTATTTTGCCTATTTGGGATTAACCTACAATACCTTTACTCAACAAAGCAGGCTTTCAGCACTGTCTTCTTATTATCTGACTAATTTTGGATATCCACTCATTTTAATTCCTTATACGAATTTTACAAACAATGGTGTTTCCCTAAATTACCCAACACAAAACAGTTCGATGCTGGTTTTTAGCGAGCAGACTCCGGACGACCCAAATGCCGTTTGGTACATGACACCTCAAGGCGCATCATCTCTAACACTTGACATTTCGTATCAAAACAATGTAGACACCAACGATCAGGTGCAATTGATGTGCGGACTGGGTTCTACAGAAACCATCAGTTTTACGCCTCAGTTTATCGATATCAACAATACCATTACCGGAACGGGAGACTGGCTCTACTACCAGACCAATCAGAATGCATTTGCACCACAGTTCCCTATTCAGGCTACGCAAAATGTTGTAGGCAGTAATACCACTCAGGAATGGCTGGCGAACAGCTATATTACAGCATGGAATGGTGTAGTTTTAGCTAATTCTGAACAAACACCGGTCGTTTACCATGCTCAGCCTCAAGGGTCTCCTCTATTCTCTCCGGATAAAGATTCACAATCTCCACTGTTCAGTCACCTGACCACCGGATCAGGCGTCTTATCTGCTGCTAAAGAAACTATATTTTTCCCTTTAGTACCCTACGGAGCTGTAACGGCTACTCCGTCTAAAAATGTTGATTTCTCCTTGTTCGAAAAACAAATACTTAACCCAACAAGAAAAGCAATTATTGCTAATGTAGTAAGTTCTGAAAATCTTCCACCTACTGCCAGCCGATTATTAAATGCCAGAGCAAGCGTAAACGACAACGAAAGTGGAATATCCTCGACCAGCCCGCAAGGATTTTATGTAAATGTAAATCCTAACGATGGCAAATGGAATACCTTACAATTGGCCAGCAATCAATTTTTGACATCAAACGGCACTCTTTCTAAAATATTTAATTTACAATTTACACCGCCAAGTTCAACATTACAAACCGCCTTACAGTCCAATCAGCTGTTTTTGGTGATCTCATACAATCAAAAACTGAGCGACGGAACTTATGTCCTGGATAATTTCAGCAATGAAATGGAGATTGCGGAATGGCCTTTTATATTGAATGTCCCTAAAGAACCTGCCAACGGAAAATACAAAAATGTCATCATCTTTAAATTCTGCACCGGGAAGCTAACCGATAAAGTTCAAAACATTCAGGGATGGAATTCTCCGGATACTTTTAATGATACCAGCAGTAATGGGCTGCCTAATCTGAGTATGTGGCTACAACAGTACATCCAAAGCGGAATGGACAAGTATACGGTACAGCACGATAATGATTATCTAAATTTTTACAACATTGCGACCAATCCTAACTGGCAGGGAATTATCGCACTAGGCGTTGATATCAGTGTACAGGATTTTCCAAAAGAACTACAGGGACTACTTGCCGGTATCGATTTAGATAATTTTTATGCACATCATTTTGGGGTTGACATTAGTATTGTAAACAATGACAAAGGTAACGTTTCTATGCAGCCTACCAGCTCGATGTTTGCTTTGATCGATTACGAAGATCCTACTTTTGAAAGCATGGGCTCCGATCCTGTGGTTTATAAAAATACGGCTCCGATCAATGGTACGGTAGATTATGATTTTGTGGTATTGCAATTAAAGATTGTATTTACCAACAGCAAAATATACAACTACAACAGTTATCTGGCGCTTACTGTCAACAAACTCTTTGGAGAAAAAATTGATGCCTCTAACCGTGCCAATTTAATTGTACTGACAGGTACTTACGAAAACAACAATGGAGTTCCGTCGTATGCTTTTACCAATACCTCCGATAATGTTCTGAATCCTGTAAATACCAATATTATAACTGATATTGAGTTTATCAAAACTGCTTTTGTTACCGTGGTATCTCAAAACGATGTGACGAGCGATACGGTTAATGCTAAGTTCTCTTTCTGGGGTTTTATCAATTACAATGATCTCGAAGGTTTTGATTTATTCTCTTTCGGAACGGAACCCGAGAGTACCACAAACAATTTCAGAGGACTTTCCTATTCTAATATGTATGTTGATCTTACCTTTCAGTTAGAAACTCCCACGACCAAAACTTTCGTGTTCGACATCAGTCAGATGTCATTTGATGTGGGACAAAGCACTCCAAGGAAAGACAGTTTGTATTCTCATTTTCCTTTACAATTGTCGGGTATAACCAACGGAGATGCCACTAATAGTCCAACTTCTCAGGGCTATCTGAATGTAGCTATACCCTCTTTACAGCAACAGCAAAGCGTAAGCGGTCAATGGTATGCATTGGTATTTAACCTGAATATGGGAACACTGGGGTCACTTGCAAGTTCAGCCGGATTTACCTCAACCTTTATGATGGCCTGGTGCGTGGGTGCAAAAGGTGCCTGGGCAGGAGTAAAATTACCGGGAGTTAATCCGCAAGCTCCTTCTTTTAGTTTGCAGGGCGTTCTTAAGCTAAATATTGGCTCCATCATGCTGCAAAAAGCAACCGGTACAGCAACTACTGCTTATCTGATGAAGATCAATAATATTGCTTTAGAGGTATTCAGTTTATCTTTTCCACCGGGAGGAAATATATGTTTTATGCTATTTGGCAACCCAGCCGCCAATGCAAAACCTGAGAGTTTAGGCTGGTACGGATCATACGTAAAAAG
The DNA here is from genome assembly GCF_000335775.1 of Flavobacterium sp. WG21. Taxonomy (NCBI): domain Bacteria; kingdom Pseudomonadati; phylum Bacteroidota; class Flavobacteriia; order Flavobacteriales; family Flavobacteriaceae; genus Flavobacterium; species Flavobacterium sp. WG21. The sequence continues at coordinate 13,532 of NZ_AMYW01000050.1, read as the reverse complement.
TTAAAGATATGCCATTTAGTTCTACCATAACAAAATTACTTGATGAAGCAGCCCAGATAAACGATGCGTCATTTGACAAAAATCTGGCTGCATTAAAAGCGTTTTTAAAGGATCCTAAGACTGAGGACCAGCTACGGTTTATAATTTTTTCCAGTGGAGGTTTGGGCCATCAGTCTACCGCAGCCAATATTATATACCGAATGGTTTCTCTGGGATTAAAAGGAACCTACGAGGTGATTTATTTCCTTAATGATATCAAAAAAATAGCGATATTATTTCCTCAATTCGATCCCAAAAATCCTTATACCCCTGTAATCATGGGGGATGCAACTTTTATTTTTGTTGATGAAACTACATTCAGATCATCTGGACCACCTATTTATAAAATAGGTATAACTGGAGGAGCAGATCTTGTGAGCCAGAACATAGCAACGTACTTTTATGTTCAGTATTTATTAATATTACAGCCTTATCAATGGAAACAGGCTCCCAGTCTGATACAATCTGCAGATGAAATCCCAACATTAAATACATCCCTTGATAATTCAAGAGCATTAAGCCCTTTGTCCTTTGCTAAAAGAGGTTACTATATAGCTGATCCGGTTATGGATGCTACAAATATTGACTATTTTTTGAAATCTGAATATGCTGGTAAATACCCTATTTACAATCAAATCACTACTTCATTGCTAGCAAAAAAGACTAATATGATGCCGGTATACGGAATAGACTCTCTTAGTTTCCAAGACATTAACATCGCCACAGCACTCTTTAATTTAGCAACCAGTATAGCCATCGCACAGGACAAAACAGCTTTAGTTGGCGGTCAGGTTAAGGGAACTGTCATGGTTGTTATTTCAACATTATCCAATGAAACTTATGAAGAATTCAATGGATTAATCGAAGGAACAAATCCTGAATTGGAAAATAATCCGTTAAGAGATTGGATTATCGAAAATAAGATCCCCACAAGAATCAAAACTTACAACTATAATGACGCAGCTTTACCGGATGCTATTACAGCATTAGAGGGTAAACCGAACAACATTGTAGTTGTAAATATGGGATCTTTACCTCTATACGCTTTTAACTATCTCTACTTTATTGCTGATATGCCTCCCGTTTTTGAAGGGGCAGCAACCAACAGTCTAGTATTAAACTTCGGTAAAGATTATCTCGCACTAACCAGTCAGCTTAATGATACTTTTACCCTATATCCTACACTTCCTCTTAATGCAGTAAATGCTGCCGAGGATCCTGAATCGATGAAAGACGTAAGTACTATTATCGGATCTACCCTCCTCAACTGGAAAAGAGATATTGAAGATGGCAGCTATGATGTACCAGCAGAAATATTAGCTTTTGCTATACTTATTGCATTTGAAGGCGCAGACACTTCCGGTCAGATCTATTTTCGCTCATTAAGAACATTTTTTCACAATCAACGTGAAGATAAAATGCTTATGGGAGTATTTTATCTATTACAGTATTTAAAAAATAAATAAGCATGGCACAAGATAAACTGACATTAAAAAGCTTGTACGAATCCATTCAGACACAGATCATAAATGGAAGTGGTACTTTTTACCTTGTACCTGATGTATTTAATACAGATAGAATTGGTACTTTTTATTCCGGTATCATCGACGGAACTAATTTTACCATTAGCGAAGCAGCATTACAACCAGACCAATGGAATGATACTCTTCTGGAGTTTACGCTTACAGGAAACAGTAATTCAATAGGTGGCATGGCCATGCAAACCTCATTTATCTTCAGTGATTCAGATATTGGAATTCTTTCAAATCTAACTGCCACGCAGAATAACGGTTCATGGGAAATTGCCGGAATAAATTGGTTCTCATTTTCCAATCCTTTTATCGGTGTTCAGGTTTACGAAAGTGACGCGACCGTTTTTGGATTCATAGGAGGAACAATTAACACAGGGGTGAGTCTGACTTTAAAGATGAGCTATCCTGTTGTCGATAATACCTGGTTGTTTCAAGGAAGTTTTAATGCTCCATTACCCAACATATCCAACTTTTTTCAATTAGTAGGAGGTGTAAATTTAAGTGCTGCACTTCCACAGCCTTTTAGTACATTAACTGACTTAGGGTTACAGGAAATAGATATCATGTATGACGCAACGGGTCAACAGGTAAATTACATATCGGTTGGTATAGGTACGGCCCCCACCTATGTCTGGCAGATCCTGCCTAAAATGGCAATAACTAATATTAGTATAATTGCCATGATTCAAAACCCCGGCAATTCTCAATCTATTTCCACTTCTTTTACTATTACAGGTAGTTTTACCATTGGTCCGCCCAATTCAAACCTATTAACCTTAACTGCAACAACAGCACCCAGTTTTAAAGCGCAGGTGAGTCTCGATTCAGGTACGATACAGTTAGGTGATTTGTTAAGTATGTTCTGGAGTGGTACTTCGCTTGATTTAAATTCAGAAATTACGATCTTAAATGTGCTGATTGCTCCTACATCACAAAACTATTCTGTAAACTGCAATGTTGTTTCAGACTGGACCTTTTTCTCCCTAACCAATCCGGACTTAAGTTTTACCATGACCGGTTTAACATTAGACATCAACAGTCGACAGGGAGCAACCACGGGGCAGATAGCGGGGACTTTTCACATAGGCCCTTCCACTCCCGATTCCGGAGTTGATTTAAACATATATGCCGCTTATGATGCCGAAGCCTGGACTTTTGGTGCCAGTACCGGAACCGATCAGGTAATTTCTTTAAGTGATATTGCGGTTACTTTTCTACAGGCCTTTGGTATGGGGTACGACACCATTCCGAGTTGGGTAAAAGACAATTTACCGAGCATCAGCAATGTGAGTTTTAAAGATGTTCTGCCTAATGATAAAGCAAAATCTTCGATCTACAACATAAAAGGTGATGTCGCCTGGCATTTACAATACAGCTCTTTCAATCTGGATTTGAGTGCCAATGTTGACATTACATACACCGATGGTAAAACATCGGGAACCATTACCGGTACAGCCGATGCCCGACAAATGCTCGGACTGACTTTTATCGTGGGATACAAATTTGGCACACCTGATACCGAAGTATATTTAAAAATACCGGAATTTGCCAGCACAATTACCTACACCAGTGGTGCACAAAACGATACTATCGACATTAGATTTGATAAAATATCACTGGGTGAAATTATCACAACATTGGTCGGCACTTTTAGCCCCGGATTTAGTTTATCGGCTCCATGGAATTTACTAGATAGTATCGATCTTTCCGGTTTCGAGTTTAAATATACCCGCTACAAAGATTCAGCTAAAAGTACTATTGTAGCCAGTATTCCGGTTAATGTAGATTTAGGCTTTATCAATATAAAAGCACTCAAAATCACCAAAGATGAATCGATTGCCAATAGTGGCGTTTATATCTATATTGACGGTACTTTCTTAGGATTGCCTATCGAAAGTGATTCGCCCTTACAAAAAGACGGTAAAGGAAGCGATGCCACTAAAATGCCGGCTGTACCGGGAATGGGAAGCGAGTTTTTCGACCTGAAACTACTCGCTATGGGACAGCATGTTACGATGTACGACGTTCCAAGTCTGGACTCCGTAGATGCCACCATCACAGCATTATCTACTGCATTTACCAGCTCGTCCGACGAAAGTTCCACTGCGATACCCGTACCGGCAGCAACCTCCACCACCAAACCGGGAACACTTGTTTTTGATCAGGACAGCAACTGGCTGATCGGAACTGACTTTACGGTGGCTAAATTTTATCGAATCGCAGCTGTATTCAACGACCCAAATATGTATGGATTGTTGGTTGGAGTAAGTAAGGAAGCAGGTGCATTCAAGAACCTTCAATTTGAAATTCTTTATAAAAAAATAAACGACTCTATCGGAATGTATCAGATTGATCTGCAATTACCGGATCAGTTCAGACATTTAGAATTTGGAGCCGTTTCAATTACCCTTCCGATTATTGGTGTAAAAATATACACCAATGGAAACTTCTTTCTGGATTTTGGATTCCCGGCCAGCATTACTGATTTCTCCCGTTCCTTCTCGGTACAGGTATTTCCGTTTGTAGGTTTCGGAGGGTTCTATTTCGGCTACCTAAGCGGAGCCACTTCCAGTAGTGTTCCGACCACCACTTGTGGTGTGTTTAATCCGGTGATCGAATTTGGTTTAGGTCTTTCTTTAGGAGTAGGTAAAACTGTCGATCAGGGTATTTTAAAAGCAGGACTTTCCCTGACTGCTGTGGGGATCTTTCAGGGAGTTCTCGGCTTTTTCAGCGCCAATACTTCTCTGAGTACGCACGATGAAACGTACTTTAAAATTCAGGGAACTTTTGGTTTAACCGGACACATTTACGGCGAGATCAATTTTGCGATTATCTCGGCCCGACTTGATATTATGGCCTATGCCTATATCACCATGATCATCGAAAGTTACAAACCAATACCAATTACTTTTGAAGCCGGTGTCTCAGTAAAACTGACTGTAAAAATCAACTTAGGATTCTTCTCTATTAAAGTATCCTTACACTTTAGCGCTACAATCACGGCTTCGTTTATCATTGGCAGCGATACCTCGGCTCTCGCACCATGGAACTATTGTCCGGTAAAAGGATCAGGACAGCGAGCAGCATTAGATATGACCAGCAGCAATCTAAGCATGATGAGCCTTAACGCCGCTCCGGTATATTTAAAATGGCAGCCGATACAGCCTGCTGCAAAAGTACCTTTGGATTTACTGTTCTTCCCGCAATTAACCGTATCTTCAGCAGGACCGCAGTATGCCTCGATGTTGTATATCAATACTGATCCTAACGATAACAGTCTTGCTGCTTTAACCGAAGGAGTGCTCTATTGGGCCATTAATGCTCTTATAGGAAATACAAGCGAAAATACCGGTCTGGACTGGCTAAAAGAACAAACCCTGACTGCCGGTCAAATCAGTACACTGCTTTGCTACTTCAATACAAGACCTAATCATGTAGCACCATTCAACTATATCAATACGTCGAACAACGACATCAGAACCTTTTTCAGTACTTATTTCCAGTTAAACATTCGTGCTGTTGACGCTTCGCAAAACGGAAGTATGGACGCAGCAGTTTTCCCTGTAGTTCCTGAATTGATTTTAAACACTGATCTCAATGGTACTGCGGGGACCCCGATTAATTTTGCGACCCAGAGCATGACGGGAACTCAAAATTACATTAGCGACATCACCGTATTACTTGCCTCATCTGCAGTAGAATATCAATCCAGCATTACGGCAGAATATTACGATTCTACTGATTGCGGCAATGTAAGTGATCCAACGTATGAAGATCAGCCAAACTTATCGTTCCCTACATTTATGTTTACCGATTTTGTAGCGTTACTGGCTAAACAGGCCCTACAGGCAGCGGCTGATTATCTGGACAAACAGGAAACACTTTCAGCCAAAGTAAGCGATGTGGTTTCTAATGCAGTTACAGACAGCGTACAGGGAATTGGCGGTATGGCATCGCGCTTTATGCTTCACGGATTAAGATTGCCACAGCCACCGGATGCAGCTAAAGGAACAACACAGCCTCTATATGTTTTAACAGGTCAGCAGATTGCAATTCCTTCGACTTTAAAAGCAGGTGATAAATATTCTGTACTGTTACAAAATCCTAATGTAAGCTGGATTAATATGGTATCAGGTACCAATAATACTTTAACCATAACGATTGACGACAGTGAAATTCAGCACATACAGGATGTGGCATCGATTACCTTATCACCAACTCTTACTTATGGTCCAACCGCGCTTATCAACTACAATGATACTCCGCAGACCTTCTCATTAGGAGCTCCGGCATTATGGCAATATCCGGGGGATTATTATTCCGGTATTACCAACAAACCGGTCATCTGGAAATTACCGTCTAACTTAACTACCATTTTTGCAGAGGAAGGAAACTGGCAATTTGACGTTAAAACCTTAACCACAACCAGTACAGGGACCACTAAGGCAACGGTAAAAAATTATACCTGGGGTACAGTTGTTAATTTTTCTTTACAAAAAATAACAGCAGTAGACGGTCAGGTTACTCCTCTGTCCAACAACATGTACAATCTGGTAGGTGCCGACGATGCAGGAACTGTTTATTTAGAGGAATTACTGACCTACCTGAACACACACGGTGACAGCGATGGAACCAAAACCATACAGCAAATTCAGATTCTGTACCAGCCTGATCCGACTCAAAACTCAGATGGAGGTTATATTTCAGATGCCAACGGAGGCTATAAAACAGCCATTGTACAAGCGAATTTGTCTACAGAAACGAATCCTGTAGAAGGAATGCTGGCAAGAAGTTTTGTCCTTGAAACTCCCGAACGAGATTACAATACCCTGAACAATGCAGGAGATTTTATTAAATTATTGTGGGAGTGCAGTATTGTTCGCAGTGGCGGTTTCTACTTCTATTACAACAACAGCGAGAATAAAGGTTTACCGGATACACTATTTGCAGGTACCGGAATGGCAACTATTGCACTAGTCATAACTTATGACAATTTGATCTTAAGTCCGTTTGTAAACAGCGTTGTGATTGGCGATACTATTGACACTACGAATACCTCTGTTTATGTTCAGTCTCCGGACACTGCTCCTGTCGCTCAGCAATATACCACACGTGTAGCTACTCTGTTACCGGGAACAGTTGGTTACGAAGTTTCCCGTAAAAATCCGGGGGATTATGTCCCTACACAGCCTGTACCAACCTTAGCCGAAGATCAAATATACCTGCAGACTCAGTTCAACCTTATTGGATTAACGGTACCTTCTATTCCCGCCTATATTAACCCAATGCCCGCAGGTCCGGTAGATTCTATGGACGACGAGGCCATTCAAAATACCAAAAACGGAAATGCTTCCGCCAATGATGATGTTGAAGACTGGAACTACAGCGCCGTTGTACCTTATTACAAATATGTACAACAGCAGGGCACTGATCCTAAATACCCAAACCCATATGCCGGTATTGGAACTACGGTACAAATGGTAATGAACTGGCAGGACATGTTCGGAAATATCCCTCCAAGCAGTACAACTCCGCTGAATGCGTCTATGCAGCTGCTATATTCTGATGCCATTATTGCGCTCAGTCAATGGCCATCGGTATCGGTATCGTATTTATTCAGCCCGGTAAGCGGTAAACCCAACATCAGTCTGAACTTTAATTTTAATACTGTTCGCTATGTGGGCGACGGAGCTCAGAATAATGCTCAGATCGATATTATTACGTTTATGAATCTCTATTATCAGCTTAGCAGCAGTGATATGGTTATTCATTACACCACAACCGTAGAAGATCAGTCCAATGCACAAGGGGTAATTACTCCAACAGACCATAGTATAGCTAACAGTGATTTACTGACCAATTTTATCAATCCTATCATCGTATATTTAAATGCAATCATTGCAGGACAACAGCCTGCAGCGATTCAAACCTATACCATAAGTACTGTAGTAAACACTGCTAATATTACGACTTTGACCGAAATTTCACTGGTTGCGACAAGTTTAACCATGAAACGTATCGCAAACTTAGATCCTAATTTTGCTAATGTAGCGGGAGTCGCTTCATCCAATACCGTTATACAGCCTCTATCAGAAAACGGTGTGAACGGTATGCTGGCACTGACCTATTTTGCCGAACAATTTGAAGCTGCTTTTATCAATCAGCCAAATACTGGTATTGTAATTAAAGCTGCGACCGGAGCCAATCTTACCAAAGGCAATAGTGACACCACTGCAAATGCACCGCTATGGATGGTTCGTTTTGACAGCACCGGAGCAAATGGTCTTAAATTCGGGTTCAACAATCAGCAGGTATACTATTTCGCCCCGATTCCGTTGGCAACCAGCTTACAATCGTTCTCTGCTAAAATAAACACGTATCAACAAGGCAAACCTTATCCAACCGATAGTGGTGTGACTAAAAATTACACCAGTATTGATATGGACAGTTGGGGCTTGCAGTTTTTACAAGCCGTTGATAAATTCCTAAGCCCAACCTATTCAGTTCCTGCATTTTTACTGACCGCAGATGAAGTATTTACCGGAGATCCGGATTACCTGCAATTGATTTTGGATGCCAAACAAAAACTGGCCGAAGCGATTGAAGGAACTATAGACTTTATTATTGAGCCAAATGCCGGAAAAGGTCCTTCGAATATTGGTAATGCACAGGAAAAATGGAAACAGCAAATTTTGATTCAACTGGCGAATGCTTATCGTTATATTGCTTCTGTACAGACTACGGCGAGTATAAGTTCGGCCTATAAAGGCAGTGAATATGCGAATTCAAACAATGTCCCTCCGCAACCGCCTTATGTTCCTAATTTATACGGAAAAATGCTAGGTATTGATCCGGTTGCTGACGGTTCCGATACCATTCTGAAATCGACAGAGTACTCTTTATCTACCGCAAAAGTTCCAACGGCTAATGGCAATTCCTGGTTGACTTATATGTTTGAAGCCAAAGATGCTGCCGACAGCCGTAGCTTCTCTTTTGGCGATATGGAATACAAAGTGAGCCATCTGGAATTTGACATTACACAAGTACCTGATTTAGCAGATTATCTTGCTTCTTCATGGCTTACCTTTATTGTACCTCTGGATGCCGAAATAGATCACAAAGAGAGCCCACTTGCCGGCATGAGTGATGTTGGTAAAACCACCATACCGGTACCGTTGCGCGCCTATCCGACACCACCGTCGATATCGGCACAGAACTTTGATTATCCGGTAAATGATACTGGCCAGCAGCAGCCAATTACCATACAGGAGGCTCGTATATGGGAGTATTACTATACGTACCAAAATCCTTCTGCGGCACAGGATACTATTGTAACCGAAATCCAGTTTAACGTTACCGACGAAAATCAAAGCTTTAATGCCAGTTCCAATACCCCTAATTTAGGCTTATATCAGGCATTTGCTCAATTCATCGATTCCTATCCGCTAATCAATGCCGATTTCGATAATTGTCTTGCCATGCTAACCCCTGCAACTCTAAAAGCCGATTCCACTTTGGCTATTAATGCCCGTTATGCCATGCTTGCCTTTATTGATATTGTTAATGAGGTAGCGACACAATGGTCAATAACCAATCAGGTTAATCCGAGAAAGGTAAGCTTTAATGCAAGAGCTTTCGATGCCGCGCCGGCTCCGCCATTTACATTGGCTTATACCATCACCGAAAGTCCGCAAGAGACCACCGAATACTTAATTGTGACTATTGATTCCACTAACCAGCAATCGGCTAATGTGACCATTAATGTTACGATTGCAGGTTATACCAGCGAACTTATCGAGGGTAAAACCAATGAATTCCTCTATTATAATCTCGACAATGACGGAAATCAAGTATACCTTCTTTATGAAAACCGAAATAATGATCCATCCAGAACGGTTCTGCTCAATGGTTTAGATATTTTAAGCGCACAAAATGCCTGGAGCAGCGTAGCAGTAATCAGAAACGAAGAACTGTTAGAAAATGAGGACGGAACCTGGCAAACCACCAATCCGCTATTTATCTACCAGACACCACAGGTGATGTTCTACAACAAGCTAATTCCGTTGCTCAATGCAAACAGCGCAATAGATATTAATACCATTGGAACAGCAACTTACCCGGTACAGCCAACCCGTACCCTTAATGTTCAGTTATTGGCATTGTTTGATGCTTTAACCGAAAATATAAACAGTGCTATTACAGAATTTACCATTAAGATGCAGTGTGATTATACCTACATCATTCCGGGAACCACTTTCCCTATAGATGTGCCAGTCTTATTGGTAACCCCAACCACACTGACTGTTGCCGATCATGGAAAAGATATAGCCGATATGATCACGGAAGGAATAAACAGCTGGATGCAAACCAATAATCCGCAAACCAATGCAGGAACATTTGCCTTCATGCTGACGGCTTATTCCGTAACCGATAACTATGTCCCGATATTACAAATTCCGTTTACCTTGTTATTAGAAGATATCACCACATAATTAAAATACCTATAACTTATGCATAAAAAAATGAAATATAAATATCATAACAAAACTGCCAAAACATCAAAACTGGCTGCAATATCATAAGAAAAAAGGGAATCTCACAGTTAGAGATTCCCTTTATTTTTTCTTAAACAGAAAATTACCTTTTATAATAAGCAACAATACTTGCTTTTGCCAAAGTCTGATTCCATAAATTAAACCCTACGATAGCCGGATTGGTATTTTCATCAAGTCCTAATTTATCCGTTTTAAGAGCATAAACAGTAATGATGTATTGATGAAATCCATGGCCTTCCGGCGGACAAGGGCCCCCAAATCCTTTTATTCCATAATCAGTAATGCTTTGAACAGCACCTTTTATCGGAAATTTATCTTTAGCCCCCGCATTAGTTACCAGTTCGTTTACATCTGAAGGAATATCAAATACAATCCAGTGCCAAAATCCACTTCCCGTTGGCGCATCTGGATCATACATGGTCACAGCGAAACTTTTTGTTCCAACTGGCGCATTTTTCCAAAGCAACTGAGGAGATTGATTCTCTCCGGCACAGCCAAATCCTTTAAATTCCTGTACTTTAGTAAGCTCACCTCCCAAATCTTTACTGGTTAGTGTAAAAGTCTTCTGTCCGAAAATTGTTGTGGTAAAAATTAAGGACATTATCAAAATTGCATTTACTTTTTTCATTTTTTTATGGTTTAAGATTTTAAACAAATCTAACCCTGAAAATAGAAAGTAAATGGAGACAAAGGCTCAAAAACTATAGCCAAAAGCTCACTTTTTCTGTGCCTGTTTTGGTGTTACTCCATATTTTGACTTATAAGCCTGAGTAAAACTGGATAAGCTTTCATAACCTGCTTCAAAATAAACTTCTGAAGCACTTTTTTGCTCCTGATGAAGTAAATAATGAGCAAACTCCAGCCTTTTATGCTGAAACCATTTAATGGGTGATTCCGAATAATGTTTTTCAAATTCCCTTTTAAAAGTCGAAACACTCATATTACACAAAAAAGACAACTCCTTTAATGACAATTTACTAAGATGACTGCTTTCTATAATCTGAAAAAACTTTTGTGAAGAATCATCGCTTTTTACTGTTAACGAATACAAAAACTCTGTACCGTACATCCCCACCAAATAAAGCATTAACTCTTCAAACTTAACTTCCAGCAACTTACTTTTAATCTCAATCGAAAGTTTTGAAATATCTACCAAACTATCTACAAACCGCTTAAGAAACACATCATATTCAAAAGCGCGCACAGACTTACATTCTTCAGCTTCCTCCTTTCTCCATTCCATTTTTCTAATAAATCGCAGCAGAATTTCATTCGAAAAAAATAAAACAACACTTCTATAGTTAGACGAATCCGAAAGCTTCTCCGTCATTAAACAATGTCCCGATTTCATAATAAGAAACTTCGAAGCATCGATCGATACAGCCGAATTATCAAAAACAACTTCCTTTGTACCTTCAATCAAAAAACTAAATACATTCTGATTCAGAATAATTTGCTGCTTAGAAATCCTTTTCGAACTAGTATAATCATAGACGTTAATCAATCTTGATTGATCAAGATTTAACTCGTCAGGAAGCGTTAGTACATTCATAGTAACAAAAAAGGAAATAAATTTTAATCGTACAGTTAACTAATTCTGCATGAGTCGCAGATAGGAAATTTGACTTCTTACGACAATTACAAACAAGCTGTAAATATAAACTTTTCCACACTTTCATTCCTCTACTGATTTAAGAGTTTTGAAGTAAATGCTCAATTAATCTTATTACCAATTTCTTCATGAGTTCAATCAAAAATAAATTCGTATTTTTAATTACAAACGAATGTTCTAAATCACTAATTCCAAAGTTATGCGTTATAGTATTGTCATTCTTGCCTTTTTACTGTTGATTTCTTGTAAAAACGAATCTAAAACCGACTCATTATCCAACTACTTTACTTACAATAAGGAGTCAGAAGTAGAATCGGCAGGCGTCAGGATGATACCTATAAAAACCCCTGTTGGAGAATTTAAAGTTTGGACAAAACGTTTTGGAAACAATCCAAAAATAAAAATACTGTTGCTTCATGGAGGCCCTGCAATGACGCACGAGTATATGGAATGCTTTGAGACATTCTTTCAACGCGAAGGATTTGAGTTCTACGAATACGATCAGTTAGGATCTTATTATAGCGATCAGCCAAAAGACAGCAGCTTATGGACTACAAAACGTTTTGTGGAAGAAGTAGAACAAGTGCGCAAAGCAATCGACGCCGATCATAATAATTTTTATGTCCTTGGGAACTCATGGGGTGGTATTTTAGCCATGGAATACGCCCTTAAATATCAACAAAACATGAAGGGTTTACTCGTATCCAACATGATGGCCAGTGCCCCAGATTACGGAAAATATGCCGATGAAGTACTTTCAAAACAAATGAAACCAGAAGTACTGGCAGAAATCAGAGCCCTTGAAGCCAAAAAAGATTTCAACAACCCACGGTATATGGAATTACTTCTTCCAAATTTTTATCAAAAACACCTATGCAGACTAAAAGAATGGCCGGACGGCCTCAATCGTGCCAGCAAACATATCAATAGTGAAATCTACAGCTTAATGCAGGGACCTAGTGAATTTGGCATCAGTGGTCGTTTAGCCAATTGGAATATTAAAAATCGCTTGCATGAAATTACAATTCCAACCTTAATGATTGGCGCAAAATATGACACTATGGATCCAAAAGCAATGGAAGAACAAAGCAAATTAGTCAAAAAAGGACGTTATCTCTATTGCCCAAATGGAAGTCATCTCGCCATGTGGGACGATCAAAAAATCTTCATGAATGGAGTAATTCAGTTTATAAACGATGTCGACACCAAAGTTTTTCAATAACAAACTAAATTCCAATCTATTAAAGACAACAATTATTATGGCGTTCCCCTTTGGGTCGGGCTGTCCGCTAAATCTTTTGCGATAGAAGTTTAAAGGAATTTTTAAATGAACGGTCATCGCAAAAGGATATCGCTTCCATCCCTAACGCAGTCTATGATAAAAAGAATATTTAAAGAAAAAAAGGACTAAAGTTTTTAACCGCAAAGTCCGCAAAGGTATAAGCAAAGCACGCAAGGAAAAAGGGCTGAAAGCCCGAAAAGCAGAGAGCATGGTGCCAAGCACTATGAACCAAAATGAACAGTAAATATCGCCCTGAAAGAGCAAAAGCCATCTACAGCCAATAAAAAAATCCGCCCCAATCCGCGTACATTTTTTTAAACAGCAAAGAACACAAGAAAAGGGCTGAAAGCCCGAAAAGCAGAAAGCATGGTGCGAACCAAAATGAACAGTAAATATCGCCCTGAAAGGACAAAAACCCATACACCTAATAAAAAATCCGTTCTAATACGCGTTTTCGCCTAGCGAATCCGTATCATCTGTGTACTTTTTTTTAACCGCAAAGAGCGTAAGAA
>NZ_AMYW01000049.1:0-20636 GCF_000335775.1 Flavobacterium sp. WG21 | reverse complement strand
TCGGCGCATTGGTTGTATTGGTTAAGGTTCCGCTGATGTTAGCAGCATTGCTTCCTGCTGCGGTTCCTGTAATTCCAATTACGCTTGGTGCTGCCCAGCTATAAGTAGTACCAGCCGGAACTGTTCCGTTGGTTCCATTGGTCGGAGTAGCGGTAAAAGTACTTCCGCTGCATATAGTAGAAGTCATTGCAGTTATTACCGGTGTCGTACAACATGCCGTTACAGTAATATTGTTAACTGTTTTAGTATTTGGTATAACCTGATTTGTAGGGTCTGATACTGTTAAACTAGCAGAAAATGGACCAGCGGAAGAATAAGTCACAGTATATGGACCTATTGTTGTTAAACTAACCGGAGAAATTGTCGCAGCACCAGGAAATGACCAGCTATAATTAGTGTTTGGTTCAACTCCTGTTGAAGTGCTGGCATAAACTACCTTTTGAAAAGAACCTCCATCACAACTTTTAGTAATAGAAAAATCGGCAAAAAGAGGTGTTTTTATAATTATCCCAGCTGAATATGAACTACTGCATTTAGGAGGATTACAAGTAATCAGTGAAAGACTTTGTGAAGGCGTAATAGCCTGTCCGCTTGTTTCCCATCCTAAGTAAATGTTTTTTAACTCAAGGGATTGGCCTGCTGTATAGTTTGTAATTTGGGCCATTCGGTATTTGGACCCTGCCGTAATTATGCTTCCTCTAATTTTAATCGTTAACCGGTCTGTTACGGCACCAACAAAATTAGTGTTATCGAAATTTTTTCGAACTCCGCCAACTAAATAGTCAAATTGAAACATCAAGTCGTATTTAGAACTATTGGAGGCAATAGTAACCCATATGTACAAACCGTTTACAGGATTTGAAACATAGGCTAAAGTGGCTACATTTCCAACGTTATCACCTAGATAAACACTCCCAAAAGTAACATCCTGAGCATTACATTGTGAGAGAGAACAAGCTGGAGTCGTGGTTAATGAAGCATTAGTATTATCGAATGTAACATTGGTATTTTGTGAATAAGCAAATATTGTAGAAAGCATTAATAATAAAAAAGCCAGAAATGGAATTAAAGTAATTTTTTTCATAATCTTATTATTTAAATAACTAGTAACTTATTTCTTGTTAAAATTTAAATAAGAAAAATTGAGATTTTAGTCTATTGCTAGACAATCTGAATATTTAAAAACTATTGATTCACCTAAGCTAACCCTCGGATTGGTTTGTGAATGACTGTATTGTGGTGCGGGACAGAACTAATAAGTCTGTATAAGTAGAGTACTTTTTGCTTTCATACTTTTTAGATTTAAAATTTATGAAATGTTTATTTTTTTAACACAATCAAAGATATGTATATGGTTTTTTATAATACTTTTTAATCTTTAAATAACTTAAAAAGTCGTTAAAAGGGTGTTTTTATGATAAAATGAACCTTAAATTTCTTTATTGTTTCATTTTTAGAAGAAGAGATTGGAGTTATTGTTTTGTATCCGAATGTTTTATAAGCGGCTGTTCATAGTAGTACTAATTTAATGAGTATACCTACAAATAGCTGCTGCAACAATAATATAGGAGTTCCTGAATTTTCTTTATATAAAGCAACGTAAAAGTTGTAATAATTGCCACTAGAGCCGTTGAAATGTCTATTATACTTCTTTTGGCTACTACCATTACAGATATGAGTCAGAGAAATTGTACAGCGCTTGTGAGATACAATTTATAGAGCGGGATTTTCATTCATGATTTGTAAATTAGAATGCAATTCCAAACTGAAAACCGACTGTAAAGGAAGCAGGATGATTATTACCAAAGCGGATGGGTAGGGGGATTGCGGCAAAGTAGCTGCAATTGGTGCTTTTTATTATTGTTTTATTCAAAACAGGCGTAATGCCATATCTTCCGGAGGATTCAAAGGCAGCCCTTCCCGCAAAAGTATATCCGTGCCCCAAGGCTACCAGAACCCCGGGATGAAACAATAAGTTAGTTACTTTGTTGGTACCCTGATCGTCCTTTATATTGGGAACTACCTCAAAAGAAAATCCGATTTTCTCGTTTTTCCAGATATTGATTCCAGTTGGAAATCCTACAGCGTAGTAGTCTCTGAAATTTACTGCAGTTTCATCTTTATTTAAGGTTACCAGAGGATGCAGAATACCAAAATATCCTGTGATTTTAGGATACGTAGTCTGAGAAAAGCACGGAAGGCTAAATAGTAGTAGAATAGAAAGGTGCAGGAATCTTAAAAGCATCGATTTTGTTTTTATAAATTATAGAAACAAAATTACAAGCATTAAACTTCCCTAAATAGAATGCGTTTTACGTTTTGTATAGGGATTACTTTTTTTGGATTTTTTTTCTGTACGCCGACGGATTCTTTCCGGTTTGAAGTTTAAAAATTCTTGTAAAATGGCTTTGATCTGAAAATCCGGTTCTATAAGCAATCTCCGTCAAAGTATAGGTAGTATTCTCAATAAGATGTACCGCTTTTTCAATCCTTTGTTTTCTGACATAGTCCCCGAAATTTAAATCTTCAAAATATTTAGAAAATTCTCTCGACAGGTAGGATGGGTTCAAATCGAGTTCACCCGATATTTTTTTAAGGTCGAAAGTAAACTGAGCATCAATCTGGTCCTGAATAAGATTTTTGAGGTCTTTTACCCAGGATGGTGTTTTTCCGGTTGTTTTTTTGTCTTTAAGAAACTTGTTGTAAACTTCGTGTAGCAGGTTCTCAAAGGGACTGTTCTCCAGATGTTTTTGTTTATATAGATGCGAAGCCCAGCTGTAAAGTGCGTCATAGAGCACCATTCCGGTTTCAAGGAGTTTATAATCATCAGTAATATTATGCGAAAGCCCGGCAGACACCGCCCAGAGTCCGGCAGATTCTTTTGCAATTTCATGACGATCGGTATCAGCCCCGCGTACAATTCGTGCCATGATGGAAATAGCGGGATCTTCAATTTTATATTTTTTTACAATATAATCGAAAGTGCACTGCTCCTGATAATGTGTGAATTCAACATTTGGAATATCAAAAGGAACAGCATTTAATTCTTTTGCTTTGTCCAGAACCTGATCAAAAGGGACGTAAATAAATTCAGCCTCAGGATCCACAAAATTTCTAATAAGCCATGGGCATGCAATTCGGTCTATTTTTGGCCTTTCTCTGGTGATCCATTTCATAAATCAATTGTTTTTTAGAATACGTGCTAAGGTACATTTTTTTATTATTTAAGTATCAGGTAGTGAGAATGCACAGTGCTTGTGAGGTACACTTTGTAGAGCGGGGAGAATTTTATTTAACTGAAACAAAATCGTATAAAAATTTATTTTGTTTCAAGAAATGGAACAAAATGATAAAAAATAAAAATTTGTTACCGTTTTTGTAACAAATTTAAAAATAGAAAAAATTTGTTCACCTGGTAAAATAGAACAATCCTGAGCGAGGGGATAGAAACTTTGTAAATGTCTTTCGACTTCAAACTCATAACGACCAAAACAAAAAAAGAGACCCGAAAGTCTCTTTTTTTTAAATTATATATTTACAAATAATTACTTATTAATCAATTTCTCAAGCCTCACCATCATTTCATCTTTCTCCTTCAACATACGCTCATATAAAGCAATTTTTTCTTCATGAAGTTTTTTTAACTCTTCTAATGGATTGATGTTAAATACAGGTTTAGCATTTCCTATATAAGCCTCTTTTTCAATATTAAACGTATTCGAAATAATATTTATCGCCTGCTCTTCATCAAAATTCTGAAACGCTTCCACCGGAATTTTTAACACAGCTGAGATTTGTTTCAGGAGTTTATCTTCAATGACATCTTTTTGCTCGAGCATCGAGATTTTCTTCTGGTTCCAGTCTTCGCCCAGATCATAAGCCAATGCTTCCTGTTTGATGTTAAGCATTTCTCTAAAACGTTTTACGTTTCTTCCCTGATGTATTTTCTGTTCCATAACGAATATCAATTTTCTAAAGGCTCAAAGATAAAGTCATTTTGCTTAAAAAGCCCTGAATTTCAAAGATAAAAAAATATTGGATAACACGTCTGTTTTGTCAGATATTATACCAGTTTTTATTTAGGGTATAATATCGATTTTTTGAATAGATGATCCCAAAGCTGCGCAAATGTCTCTGACTTTGCGCTTTTTTTTGCACTTGTGAATTATTACAGTTTATAAAAGTCTCCTGACTTTTTACCATTATTTCTTATATTGTTTTAAATCTTTTCTTTTCTAGAAATTACATCTAAGAAATTTAGTTTTAAAGTCTGAGACTTTATTGCTTATATGTTTTAAATTAGATATTGCAAGTTGGCGCAAAGTCAGAGACATTTGCGCAGCACTTGTGAGATACACTTCGTAGAGTGGGGAAAATTGAATGCAACTCCAGTCTTGATACTATTTGTGAATAGGATAATTTTAATTGGCTGTATTCTACAGATGTAATCGAACCATTTCTTATGTTTGTAGCTCAATATCTAAGTTTTAAGTATGAGTAAGAGTATTAAAATTATTTCATCAGAAGAATTTCCAAAACAATTTATGTCTGATGCTTCTCTCGACTTTGATTTCTTAAAATCTCCCTTACAGATATATGATTTAAATACTACAACCGAGTATATCCAGATTCCGACCCCGCTTTTTAGACCTGATTATAATTTTATGGTTCATGTTACCAGAGGTTATGCCAAACAGCAAGTCGATAATGAAGTGATATCCATAAATGAAAATGATGTTTTGTTTGTAAAACAGGGACATATTACCGCAATGAAAGAAATTGATCAGATGATAACGGGACATTTTATTTTATTTGAGGAGAGTGTCCTGAATCATATTTTGTCAAAACAGGAGCTAATACAGATTTTTGCCGCCAATTCTGTTCTTAAATTGCCTAAAGAGACCAGTATATGGCTTAATTCTTTGTTTGGTTTATTAAGTCAGGAATTTCGTAATGAAAATTCCAATATTGAAATTTGTTATTCGCTCATGCAGGCGGCTTTCCAGAAAATTCTTTTTTCAAATAAAGAACTGAATAAAACAATACATCGCAACAATGAGATCACTTTTTCTTTTAAAGAGCTGGTTTATAAATATCATGCAGAGAATAAGTCAGTGACCTTTTATGCCGATAAATTAAAAATTTCTGTAAATTATCTCAATAGATGTATCAAGCAAACCACCGGAATAGCTCCAAAAGAGTGGATAAACAATGTTAGTATTCTGCAAAGTCAGATACTTTTGCAAGATTTGACTAAAGATATTTCAGAAATTGCTTTTGCGTTGAATTACGAAGATCCTTCTTATTTTGGACGCCTTTTCAAAAAAATAACAGGTACGACTCCTTCTCAGTACCGAAATTCATTAAAGCAAGATTTGTCCGAGTAACGGCAAACTAAATCCTAGTAACAATTATTGTTTTAACTGCAACTTTGCCCTAAGAAAATCTTAGAGGGCTGATACAGCTTGTGTGTTTAAATTTAATAAATGTTATTTTGAAAAAAGTACTGTCATTCGTTTTAGTAACCTTGTTTTTTTGTTTTCCAAATAAGTTTTATGCTCAATTAATTACAGATGGTGCCGGGATGAGCATTACTGTACATGGAGGAACTAACTTTAAGAATTTGTCAACTGTAGATCTGTACTATGGGAATAAATTCAAATACAATACTTACGATTTTTGGTTGCCAATACCACCTTTTAAAATTGGAAATACACGTATTCTCGGAACGGTCAACTACCGTGTTTTAGACTTTACATTTGATAGAGATATTGAAATTAGTCCGAATTACATCACAAAGATTAACGAAATCAAACCTACCATTGTTGTGCGACATCCTATAGGAAAAAGATGGGCCGCTTTTGGAGTCTTTATCCCTACAATTGCTTCTGACTTTAAAAATTCGTTTTCGATGAATGATATGGTTTTCGATGGCATTTTTGGAGTTTCGAGAAAGTTTGGAGAAAAGTCAAATCTTGAAATCGGAATTGGTCCTCATGTTATGTATGCTTTTGGCAAGTTTTTAATAACACCTGCCATATCTCTGGACTATAAGAGCAATAATGGTAAGTGGCTTGCTCAAATATACTGGCCAAGGGTAAATGTTTTTAGAAATCTGGGTAATAATACTCAAGTTGGTCTGGCCGGCTCGATTGACTGGACGCTTCACAATTTACAAAACTACAAGAATGATCAGGGAGAAGAGATTGATTATGCTCAGTTTTCGGCAATCCATGGTGGTCTGCAAATTAATCAACGTCTTTTTGATGGCTTTTGGTTACAACTCCAGGGAGGTTTAGGATTTGCCAACAAATACACACTTTTTAATTCTAATAATGACACCATTAGCAATTATAAAGCAAAAGAAACGCCTTATGTCAAAATGATGCTCAGTTATCGTTTTGGGAAATAAGTACGCAAACAGAATCACATTAAAAATTATAAAATTAAAGACAAAATGAAAAAATCTATTTTAAGCATTCTTCTATTGGGAGTATCGTATTTTACTAATGCACAACAGATAAAAACGAATGTTGATGTACACAATGTTCAAAAAGGTAAAGGGACTGTTGTACTAAATGTATATGATAAAAAAGAAAATTTTCTCAAGCGAGCCTGCTTTACCAAAGTTCAAAAAGTGAATCAGGAAACGATGAAGTTTCAAATTGATTTGCCAAGAGGGACTTACGCAATTACGGTTTATCAGGATTTGGATAATAATGGAAAACTAAACAGTAACTGGTTGGGGATGCCAAAAGAGCCTGTAGGGAACAGTACGAATTTTATACCGGATGGCGGGGCACCAACATTTCAGGATTGTTCTGTTTATATCTTAAATAATGACGCTACAATTAAAATAAATCTTTACTAAGGATTTTTGAAATTTTAGTTTAAAAGAGCCAGTCTTTTATAAAATGACTGGCATTACCAGGCAAACTTAAATCATGACATAAAATTATGGAAGAGATAAATTCTGAAAAAAAAGTTATTGCAGAGTTAAAGGGGGCTTGCAAGGAGTATCAAACCGGTGATACATTGATTACGGCTCTAGAAGCAACAACTATTCAGTTCAGAACCCGGGAGCTCACCTTAATAATTGGTCCTTCGGGTTCAGGGAAAACCACTTTATTATCGCTGTTAGGTTGTGTTATTTATCCAACAAAAGGAGATGTTTTTATTGATAATCAACACGTAAATGCGCTTTCGGCTAAGGAATTATCGGCTTTGAGATTGAATAAAATAGGTTTCGTGTTTCAAAGTTTTAATCTTTTAGCACCACTTAATTCTTTAGAAAATGTAATGATGCCGTTGCAACTTATGAAGGTAAGCGAACTCGTGGCTAAGAAAAAAGCAGAAAAAGCTCTTGAATTAGTGGGGATGAAAGACAGAATGAAAAATTTACCCAAAATGCTAAGTGGTGGCCAGCAACAAAGAGTTTCGATTGCACGAGCATTGGTAACCAATCCGCCAATTGTGCTTTGTGATGAACCAACGGCTGCATTAGATGTAAAAAGTGTTGGTTTAGTAATGGAGGAACTAAAAGAACTTGCTCAAAATGGAAAAAGTGTAATTGTGGTTACACATGATATGCGACTTAAGAAGTTTGCAGACAGAATTATTTATGTAGATAGTGGAATTGCGACTGAAAATGAGAGTGCAACATTTATAAAGAATCAATTAATCAAATTATAAAGAATGAAATATATTTTAATTTCTATAACGGCCCTTCTTTTTTTTAGCTGTAATAAAAAAGACGAAGTAAAACAGGGTCAGACAGGTTTAACTAAAGAAATTCTTTCATCGGATATTGTAGGAATCGGACGCGTTGAACCGGAGGAGAAATTGTCTTTATTGGCAACAGAAGTGGGTGGTGTTGTTCTGGCTATCCATAAAAAAGAGAATGATACAATTGGGAAAAATGATTTAATTATCGAATTGGATCATTCCGTTCAGGATGCTAAAATCGCACGGATAAAAAGTCGAATTCAAACGCAAAAAGCGGAGATAGACATAGCACAACTGAAGCTAAAAGAGCAGAAAATAAATGTTGCAAACAAACAAATTGAATTAGAACGACTGAGAAACTTACAAGAAAAAGGCGCGGAAATAAAACAGAATGTTGATAATCTTGAAACAGAAACTAAAATTTTTCAAACAAATCTGGAACAATTGAAAAGTAAGGTTTTGGTTGAAAACTCCAGACTTGAGGAAATTAAACAAGAGCTGGAAGTGTCAAACCGTGAGTTGCAGCAATATTTGATAAAAGCACCGGGTGATGGGCAAATTATGACAATGTACGCAACAAAAGGAGCTGCATTGTCACCCAGTCAGTCTTTTGCAGATTTTATTCCGAAAAGTAATTTGGTTGCTACCTGCGAAATTGATGAGCTGTTTGCAGACAAAGTTAAAAAAGGTCAGAAAGCCATTATTCGTCAAGTAGGTTCCAATAAAACTATTGGATCTGGCAGAGTAATTTTTGCGTCTTCGGCACTTAAACGCAAATCTATTTTTTCTGAAAAAGCAGAGGATCAGGAAGACAGAAGAGTACGGGAAATAAAAATCCTGTTGAACAACCCAACGAAGTATTTAATTAATTCCCGTATCGAATGCGTTATTCAGGCATCAAAATAAGAAAGCATCAAAAACAAGCCTGATAGGGAATAAGTTCATAGGGACTGGAAATGCCAATATAGAGGCATGAATTCCATATATAAAGGAAAATAAATAATAGCTAAGTATGAAATTTGGTATTAAAACAGCATGGAAGTTTATTCGTTTCGATAAAACAAAAAGCATCGGAGTAGTGGTTGGAATAGTAATAAGTACTTTTCTTATTGGACAACAAATTGGGACATTTAATTTTTTGACAGGACTAATGAGTGTGTTGGTAAAAAATACAACAGCTGATATTTGGGTTGTTGATAATAAAACGACAGATGCCAATCAGCTTAGTTTGATAGATACCAGAAAAGAGAAAGAAATCAAGAGTTTGGAGGGAGTG
Organism: Flavobacterium sp. WG21; assembly: GCF_000335775.1. Taxonomy (NCBI): domain Bacteria; kingdom Pseudomonadati; phylum Bacteroidota; class Flavobacteriia; order Flavobacteriales; family Flavobacteriaceae; genus Flavobacterium; species Flavobacterium sp. WG21. The sequence goes on along the minus strand of NZ_AMYW01000049.1, from coordinate 11,635 downwards.
AAAGAGGCATTTCCAATGGTTGTAACAAATGGTAAGGCAAAATTTCCTAACGGAACCAGTGCTGTTGTAAATATTATAGGAAGTGAATTTCCTTATTTTAAAGCAGGTCCGGATAGTGCAAAGGTTGTACAAGGAGAACTTTCAGATTTAGTACAGGAGGCAGCGGTGTCTGCAGATTATTTTGACCGAAGTAATTTTGGAGGTTCATCAAATGTTGGGACCAGTTTTGAAATTAATGGGAAAAGAGCAGTAATTACTTTACAAACAAAAGGGATAAGAGGTTGGGGCGGTTATTTAATGTACACTACAATTGACAGAGCAAGATTTTACAGTAATATTCCTTCTACTGCTATAAGCGCTTTATTGGTAAATGTAAAAAAAGGGAATGATGTAGACCAGGTTGTAGATCAGATCAATAATTCTATTTATGGAGTACGAGCATGGCGGGCATCATCCTTGAGTTCAGCAACCATAAATAGTGTTTTGGCTTCTACAGGTTTAGGTGCCAGTACAGGATCCTTAGTAGGATTTGCCATTATTGCCGGTTTTTTTATTATTGGATTAACGATGTATTCATCTGCACTTGACAGAATTAAGGATTATGGAACGCTAAAAGCAATTGGTGCAACTGATGCATACATTAGGAAATTAATACTTACACAAGCCACTTTATTTGCTATTGTTGGGTTTATGATTGCTTTTATTTTCTTATTGGGGTTTAAGAACGGAATGTATCAATCGGGAATAGTAATAGATTTTAGTCCCGGAATACTTTTCATAATTCTAACAGTTACCTTCTCTATTTCGCTTTTCGGAGCTGTGTTTGCCATTAGAAGAATAAAAAATGTAGAACCTGCCTCTGTATTTAGAGGTTAAAAAGTTGTTAGAATGAAAAATAATGTATGGTATATCTGTTTTATAAGCTGTCTTCTGTTGTCAGGATTTTTAAAAATGAATGCACAAAGCACGATCTGGACCTTGGATAAAGCCATTGAAGCGGCACAAAAGAATAGAAAGATAGTAGCTTCACTGGAAAAAGAATATAAAATCAATCAATTAAAAACAAAAGAATTAAATGCAAAATATTTGCCCAGAGTAGCGTTGAATTATAATTATCAGTACAATCCGATTATTGCTACAAGTGTGTTACCGGCTGAAGCATTTAATTCTCATCCATCATCAGAGGGTATGATCCCGGTAAAATTAGGAGCTAATTATTCTCAAAGCGCAGGTCTTTTATTGCAGCAACCTTTACTGGATATGGCTATTTCAAAATTAATAGCCGAATCGAAACTACAGGAGAAACTAGCTGCTTTAAGTGAAAACGAGGCAAAGCTGGAACTTACTTATGAAGTCTCAAAAGTATATCTAAATATAGTAGTTGCAGAAGAACAAGAAAAAGAAGCGGTTGGAGATACTGCACGTACAGCGCTGAGTTTGGAGACTATTAATCAAAAATACAAATACAAAAGAGTTTTAAAAACGGACGTAAACGATGCTAAAGTAACGCACAATAATGCAGTTCAAAAATACCGCAATGCCGTAAATAATGTATTGGTTTTGAAACAGTATTTCTTATACGTTATTGGAAATGAACCTTTGATTGCTGCTGCTGTGAAATTAGAAAAATACAGCGTAGAGGAAAGTATTGGCAATCTTGATGATAATCTAATTGAAGCATTGCCGCAAATTGAAATTTTGAAAACGCAAAATGAAGTATTAGAGAATAAGAAAAAACTGGAAAGAACTAAATATAGCCCCTTGATTACTATTAATGGTTATTTAGGAGCGGATCAATTTACAGAAAACCTAAATCCTTTCAAGCAAAATAGTTGGTATGGAAATAGTTATGTTGGTGTCTCACTAAAGTTACCTTTTTCTTTTGGAGAAAATACAGCAAAAAGAATTGATCAGTTAAAATTTCAGCAAAATCAAAATAAGGACAGAATTACAGAGAATATTAATAAAAGCAAATACAATGCTTTAAATGCCGCTACTGTTTACGCTAATGTCCTGGAACAACTAAAAACAGTGAGTGAAAACAGTAAGCTAACTTCAGAGATTGTAATGATTTACCAGGACCGATATAAATTTGATCAAATAGCCTTTAATGAACTAAATGATAAGGAGATCAAATTGCAAAATCTGGAATTATTTCAGAATCAGCTTAAAAAACAATTGATAGTCTCATGGCTCGATTGGAAAAAAGCGGCAGGAAAATTAGTCTGGTAAGTTTGAAGAGCATTTGCATAAGTATCATAGCAAACGGATAAACATTCCTTTCAGTTAAGTTTTATTTAGGAATGAAAAACAGCTTTGTAGGTATACCCTGTAAAGGTTGTTCAACATTCCGTACAGTCTTTTGTTTACATTTTTAGTTTTAAAAGTTATCGATAGGCTGTTTATTAGGATTGCTAATCCCATTTTATAAACAGTATTCGAAGTTGACGGAGTGCGAAGCATATCGGGAAGTTTTTATAAAAACACGTAAAAGTACCTATATTTATTTGCAGGATAAATCTTATTTTCGTTAGGGTGTACTATCAATTAGATAGCTAACCATTGAGCCGTAACAAATCAATAACTACTAAATATGGACAACAAAAAACGAAGCATTGAAAAACCTACTGCAAACAACGTAAAATGTTGGGACAGTAGTGGCAGTACTGAAATGGTGACACAGCGTCTTAAGGAGATGTTTGTAGAAATGGGCCAAAAAACCCGAATTGAAAATGGGCAACACCCAGCCGAACGTGCTGTTTTTAGAAAACAACACGGGATCACTTATGGACAATTCGTAATCAATGAGGATATTCCTGAAAAATTCAAAAAAGGTATTTTTGCAGGTTCTAGTTTTGATTGTGCTGTTCGGTTCTCTAGTGATACAGGACCCACTTCACCGGACTTAAATTCCACTATTGGAGTGGGGTTGAAATTGTTTGGAGTGGAAGGACCAAAGCTTTTTGGAGAAGGCCCTACTGCCGATTTCATTTTTCAGAATATCGATCGCTTTTTTGCTAGTGATGCACAACAAATGTGTGCGTTTACAACTGCTGGTGCTATTGATAAGGATTATGATTCTTATATTAATAAACATCCTGAATTAGCTGGTATTTTACAAGCTATGCAGAAAGAAGAAGCGAGTGTGTTAAGTACTGGTTATTGGGCTATTTTACCTTTTCAACTAGGAGAAAATCAAATTGTTAAATATCGTTTGGTTCCGGACGACACTTATAAAGGGGCACCTTTTGACGATGATAATTATTTACGTTTGGATTTAGAAAAACGTTTGCGCAATGGAGCTGCTACTTTCAGATTTGAAATCCAATTGCGTACTAATGAGGCAACCATGCCTCTTAATGATGCACAAGTAGTTTGGAGTACAGAGGAAAGTCCGTACATCTGTATTGCAAGGTTGCATTTACCCCAACAAGATGTAACTGCGATTGGTCAGTCTGAATTTGGAAGCAATCTTTCATTCAATATTTGGAGAACTTTAGAAGTTCATAAACCTTTAGGCTCAATTGCAGAGGCTCGCAAAACCGTTTATGCTGCTAGTGCCGAAGCACGGCATCAAGCCAACGGGCAACAGCTACAAGAGCCTAATGCTATAAATCCACATTTTAGAGGCAATACAGACGAGGATAGCAATTGTATTGTTAGAGCCGGTATTTATCCCCCTATTGGTGTAATGCGTGTAGGAACCAGTGAAGAAGAGTATTTTATAGGCCCTTTAGTAGATGAACCAGAAGCAAAAGAGGATGTTTATGCGTATCGCGATAAAACCGGAGCGATAAAACGTCAGGCCGCACAGTTTCGTATTTATGGTTTCAATGCTGCCGGAAAAGCGATTAAGGAGCTAACGATGGATAATGCTAAAATTACCTGGCATTCGCATTTGGCCAATCAAAAATCATCGTGGTATCAATTTCAAATTGCCTTAGATATTCCAGATGCATCCGCTCCTAATGTTCCGCCTTCTTTATTAAGAAATATTGATGTAAAAGACCGGAGCCAGTTATTGATTGATGGTGGAGGCGAAAGTATCTCAGATCCTAATGTCACTGAAGGAAAAAAATTCAAGGGGGAATTCATGGGCCAATCGGTTTATTTAGGAGAAATGCACACCGACGAAAAAGGACGTTTAGTAATGTTAGGTGGTCATGGTAAATCGAAAAACATCAATGGTGACAGAGCCATTACCTTTGCTAACAATGAAGGTTGGTATGATGATATGTCAGATGGCCCCGTTACCGCCACAGTAGAATATGAAGGAGTAGCTCTTAATGTAGATCCTGCCTGGGTGATTTGCGCTCCGCCTGATTATGCTCCTATGCAAAAATCGGTTCGTACTATGTGGGATTTAATGCGTAGTGTGGCTGTAGAATCAGGAATGTTAGTAAGACCTGCAAGACCTTCTTTCTGTAAAGATATCTTGCCTATTTTTGAAAGAATGACCAATTTACAATGGGTAAATGCAGGATTTGCGGCTGCTTTTGGATGGGGTGGACAATTTAATTATACCAGTATAACATGGGTAAAAAAACTAAATGATCCTTCTTCTGCCAACTTAGAAATGCGTCGTACTATTTCCAATAATTTCCGTAGGTTTGATCAATCTGGTGCCGAAGCGCCACAGCTATGGCCTTGGCTATATGGTGATGCAGTTGCCATTCCTACACAAGGTTCTGTGCGTCAACATTCCACCTTATCGCAGTTGCAATTGCAGTTTTTAGATCAATGGGTCGAAGGTGATTTTGATGCCGATTTTGTAGATAAAACAGGCTGTCCTTATATTCCACCTGTTAAAAAAATTGATGATTATCCGATTGCTGAACAACCAGACATGCTAACCAAAGCGGCCATGGATTTTTGCCTGGCTGATGCTTTTCATCCGGGTTGCGAAATGACTTGGCCTATGCGAACTTCTGGTATGTATATGGCTCCTTTCCGATTGAAACACGCTCCTAAAACACCAAAAACCGATTACCATTATTATGGCTCTACTATGAATAGTGATGTCTTGACTTTACCTGCAGGTCCTTTATTAGGTGGTCAGGTACCAGGTGGTGTGACGAGATGGATGGCTATTCCCTGGCAAACTGATACGGCAAGCTGCAGAGATGGTTATACGACTGCATACGATCCTTATCTGCCAACATTTTGGCCTGCCAGAGTTCCTAATAATATTTTGAGTGAAGAACGTTATAAAGAAACTTTAGATACTCACCTAGGAGAAGAGACACGCAGAGAAGCTTTTGCATATCGTTATTTTTGGTTGGATGATTTGCCTTTAGATGGAGAAGCTCCAACACAAACCAATCAGATTAATGCAATGGTGAAGTATTTTGACAAGTTAGCGATTGTGCAACCGCGTCCGGGAATATCTGATGATCCTAATTTTCCACCAGAAATGCAAATTGGTATAATTCCTAATGACGAACAAAATCAACTGTTGTTAAAAGAAACGGAAACCCGATTAAGAAAAATCTTAAATGACAACAAGCGTTTGGACAAGAAAGAAGAATCTTTATTAAATATTACTTTGGAACATTTGTCTAATGAAGGTTTGTTTACTGAACAAGTTGTAATAGAAAGCACTCGCGACCAACTATTAGAATTGGTTCAGGACGAATTGGTTCAGGATGAGACTTTAACAGGCGAAGTTCAAAAATTAGTTGATTTATTAGCTTCTAAAGCGCATAAATTCACCAGAACAAGAACCGTTCCTCATTCCAGACAACCTCGAAAAGAGGTGGGTGTTCCGGAACAATTGGTTCGTTTTCAGCGTTTTATTCCAAAACAGTATTAGGTTTGACAACAGAAAAAACAGATGTATTAATTATAGGTGGCGGCATTGCAGGTTGCATTGCCGCCATTTCCTTGACAGATACCTATCAGGTAACATTAGTTGATAAGCTTCCTGAACCCACTGAGCGCATTGGAGAATCTTTAGCTCCCGCTTCGCAACGCATTCTAAAACAATTGGATTTATTGGAGGGGTTGGAAAACCAAGTAGGCATTTTGTACCGTAAAAGTGTAGGTATGCAGTCCTATTGGGGAAGCGACCAGGTGCATTTAGTAGACGATTTAAGAAATCCTGATGGTTTTGTTAAAAATTTGGACCGGCAAGCTTTTGAAGCCTATTTGAGAAGTGTTGCAGAAGCTAGAGGTGTACATTGTTTGTGGGGTTCTAAACTGCACAGTAGTACTTATGAAAATTCTCGTTGGCAGGTGGAATTAAGAGCTAGTGATACCTCTTTATATGCTTCAACAATTTCTGCATCTTTTGTTATTGATGCTAGTGGGCGTCAATCGCATTTTGCACAGAGCCTGGGCATTAAACGACAAGTAGAAGATAAATTGATTGCCTGTTGGGTTAATTTACCTAATACCCGAACAAATGTTATGAGTACTATTTCAGCTAGTGAAAATGGTTGGTGGTATAGTACCGTTGTTCCTCATGACAAAAGGGTAGTGGCTTTTCATACCGATGCTGATTTAGTGGCTAAAAACGAACTTAAAACTACTGGCTCATTTTTGGAACTGGCAAAAAAAATACGGTTATTTTATCTTTACTAAAAGAACATGAAAATGCTATTACCTTTAAAGGTTCAGTTGCTGCTAATTCAACTAAATTAAAACAAGTAGCTGGTCAACAATGGGTTGCTTTAGGCGATGCAGCACTAAGTTTTGATCCGCTATCTTCACAAGGTATGTACAATGCAATGGCTAGTGCCATGCAATTACAAACTTTGCTATTACAGTACGGGTTTACTGAAACACTTCAAAAAATATATACAGAACAAACGGAACACATTTGGAGCCATTACCTAAAACACAAAAGTATTTTTTACCAGGCGGAAACCAGGTGGAGAACAGCTGCTTTTTGGGAGAGACGGTTGTGATGTTTACCTTTAGAGAGATGTTTTTATTTGAATCGAAAATAGGCAATTCTGTTTGATAAATTCGGGAAATTGAACAGTCTTATTTTTTTGTAACAAAGTAAGAGGCAACTCCAGTTTTGGTTTAATTTTCAACATTTAGAGTCATAGAAGTATAATCATAAGAAATGTTATCGATTCTAAACATATCTTTTGTTATGCTCAATTCCTCAAAATTCATTTTTTTGTAAAGTCTGGTTGCTGGAATATTATTTGTCAAAACTTGCAAATCAATCCAGCTAATTTGGCGATTAGCTCTGCAATAATCAATAATAAATGCTAACAAATTTTGACCAATTTTCAAATTTCTAAAATTACTGTCAACGCCCATTCCAAGTAAAACTCTATGTTCTGCGTTTGGCTGATTTTGAGAACGGATGTCAATGTGTCCAGCAATTTTTTCTTCTTCATTTATTGCTATCCAAACTTTTCTCCATCCGGCTTTTTCATTCATTCCGTCCTCAAACTTTGCCTTCCATTCGTTTGAAAGTGTAGATTGCTGTTTAGAAAGTGGCTGGAAAAGAGCTGTTCCTTTCTGTCCATTTTCAGAAAGATGAATGTTCAAGTATTGAAAAAAGTCATCAAGTTTGTCTTTATTTAACTCTTTAATTGAAATCATTTTATTAATTGAATATTGGTGTGTTGTTATTGGCTAACCATTAACACAAATATATAGCTATTTTGGATTTGCAAACAAATAGGAGAGAAAAGGTTACCCTACATTTTTGTAATTAGTTAGTTTATGAAACTCTTCAATAGTTTTAAAAATAGGTGATTCCTTTTGATAAATTCAGGACAAGACATTTTTTAATTTTATCAGCTCCTTAAATTTAAAAAATCCAACACCTTTGGTGAAACTTTTAAATCAGATGGTTAGACCAGGGATAACTATGTTTAAATCATTTTGTAAATTGGCGTCCCAAATTTTAAATGACTTAAATTTTTATATTTGATTCTGACAGATGCGACATAACCTTAGAATAATATAGTATCAAATTTCATGAATAAGTTAGCAGGTTGTTGTTTAGTGTAACAATTTCGAATCAAACAGTATAATAAAAAAACGACGCAGAATACCTTCCGCGTCGTTCCATTCATTTCTGTTTAATTGATTTAGATACCTTCCACCATCAAACGAGTGTCTGGTAAATTTTTCAATGGCTGTATTTTTACCTCTGGTTTTGCCATTCTCGTAATTGCATTTAATGCGGCTGCAATAGCACCTTCTTGCCAACCAGGAAGGGAGGAAATTTGATCACCAACAATAAAAAAGTTAGCATTGCTCGCATTTTTTGTGTTCGGATCTATAATTCCGGATCCTTGTGCAATAGCGTTAAATTGTTTCGTTGAGTAGTTCGCATCTCCAACGGCTTGCCAATATGCCCAGCCACCTTTGATATTTGGCATATTTTGCCAAGCTATGGCAACGCCTTCTCCCAAGCCTTCGGCAAATTTATTACCGAATTTACTGGCATCATTTCGTGCTTTGGTAAGTCGCTCATTAACGGGTAATTTTCCCCAATCGTGTGCTACTTTATCAAAATTATAAGCGCCTGTGAGCACACCTTTTTCGTCTTGATACGCCGTAGATGGATACCAAATTTGTTGAATTTCATTGTCTGTCCAAGAGATTCCTCCAAAAATAGGTACAACTCCCACTTCGGATTTTTCAACTGCCATTGTCTTGAGATTTATTGGGCTTCCTTGCCATAAAGATCGATTTGCCTGCCAGCCCACTTTGGAGGTACAGGCTAAAAAACGCGGAACGTATCCGTCTTCTCGCGGTTCATAACCTGGAGCTTGTGTTGGTTCAAATTGTGCTACAAAAACGGCTTCTAAAGCATCTTTAAATTCAGGTTCAAGTCCCGAATTTAGGAGATCAGAATCTAGAATGTTTTTCAAAAAAGGCATCGCAAGGTTGCAAACACAATAATCAGCTTCGTAATAGATCGGTTCTTCTGTTCCAACTTGTCCAACCGAAATGATGTACTTCTCTTTAGTTGAGTCCCATTTTATTTTTTTTACAGGACTATTCAAAAGAATATTTCCTCCCAAAGCAGCCACTTGTTGAGCAAAAGCGTGTTGCACCTGATCCATTCCTCCAACGGGTTGAAATAAAGTAGGTTGCCAAAGAAAATCTGTAGGTTGATAGAATTTTGTACCTTCCCAAAATTTTGATTCGAGCAATTTATCAAAACTCAAAACATCGGCTACAATTCCAGCCGCAACACCAGGTAAAACTTCATATCCAGCGCGTGTTTTTCCATCCTCGAAGCCAGGTGATCCAGCCGTTGCGCTATAGGTTCCATCTACATCAAGCTCTCCGAAACTGATCATCAAACTTTGTAATTGTTCAACGCGTGTTTCAAGATCACTTTCGCTAATTCCGACTTGTGAATTGCGAAGTAATTCTTCCGCATTTTTGTATACCATGTGCGCCAACCAACCTCTTGTATTATGATCCAAACGACGGTAAACCATAGGTTCACCTCCAAAACTTTCGTTCTTTTGAACCAAATTAGATTCAGAGTTCATCACATATATTTCAACGTCTACCGAAAAACGTTTTAAGTAAGAAAGGAGTCGTTTGTGACTGCTTGGAATACGACCAGGACCTGCATTAAGGTAAGGTTCTGAGTCTCCCACTGGGCGTTTAAATCGAACAACTTGAGGTTCTCCAGGTTTCGAATCGAACAAATCACTGTCTGCATCTTCAATAAGTGTATCCCCTGTGCGTAAGCTCATGCAGCGTCCTCCCGTTTTATGAGATGCTTCCAGAATGGTTACTTTTGCACCAGACTCCTGAGCGAGTAGTTCATACGCGGTGGTAAGTCCCCCAACACCAGACCCGATGATTATAACCTCTTTTCCTTCTAGTTGATTTGGACTAAGTTTAATCGCTTGATTGGTAATCGTGTTTTGCATTTTTGTTGCTTTAGCCAATGCAGCGAATGCAATTGATCTCGGATTGTTTTTTAAAAATTCCTGACGACTTTTGTACTGTCCCATTTTGTATAAATTTTATGTTAAAAAATAAAAAAAATGATTTCTATGGTATTGGTATTTTTTTTGGATAATCTCGAAAACGCTTTCTAACTCCAGATTTTATTTTCTGAAATGAAATTAATGATTGAAAATAAAAAAAATGAAAAAGATGTCGTTAGTGAAGGTTTTTCTGTCGTGAATGGATGTTTTTTTGTTGTGAATAAAATGGATTTATTCCAATAAAATAAATTACTTAAGGTTATTGTATGATTGCGGTTTTATAAAGAAGATTAAAATATAAAAAAGTAAAGCCTACAATTATTCTGTCAGCCTTTTACTTTTTTTAATTAGATTTAAAAGATCTCCAGAAGCTTTCGCTAATTGAATCTGCTTCTAAGTAATATCAGGTTCTGTCACATCTAAAGCTAAGTTTTATCTTTGCCTTTTTTAAATTTTTAAACTGATGAATACGAAAGGTCATTGCTATCCGAAGTCTATTATACTGCAGGCAGTATAATTTAATTTTAGGTTTACATTAAGCTATCGGGATCTTGACACGATTTTGCCGCAAAACTTTTGAGTATTTTTACAAAGTTTGAAAACTGCCTTAAAAGAAAAAAGCCTACGAATACTAGGATTTGCAGGTTTTATTATGTTTTCTTAGGCCAAAAAAAAAGTCCTGAAATGTTTCAGGACTTTTTAGTGGGGAGAGCAGGATTCGAACCTGCGAAGTTCACACAGCAGATTTACAGTCTGCCCTCGTTGGCCGCTTGAGTATCTCCCCGAAGCTTTGTATTTGTTGCGCTTTGTTGTTCTAAGCGGTTGCAAATATAGGAAGGTTTTTGATGTTTGCAAATAAAAAACGTACTTAATTTTAAGTTATACTTTTTAAAGTTCTAGTCGGACAGATAAAAGCTTATGTAAGAATGTCTTTAAGAATTTCTTGAGGCAAAATTTTTAGGAGAAAAATATAGAAATAGAGTTTTAGGATAACTAAGCAGGGAAAAAAATGAAACTAAAGCAAAAAAAAAGTCCTGATTTTCATCAGGACTTTTCAGTGGGGAGAGCAGGATTCGAACCTGCGAAGTTCACACAGCAGATTTACAGTCTGCCCTCGTTGGCCGCTTGAGTATCTCCCCAAGACTTTGTATTGTTGTGCTTTGTTGTTCTAAGCGGTTGCAAATATAGGAACGTTTTTGATGTTTGCAAACAAAAAATGAACTTAATTTTACGTTAGTTTTACATTGTTTTTTTAATTCGTTGGAATTGAATAAAGTAAAAATAAAGTTTTTTAGGTGTTTTTATAAAGTAGGGTTATTTTTACAGGTTGTCACGGGGTATTTGTTTGTTTTTTTGATTTCTTAAACGTTTTAATTACTGCTTTTTCTCAGAAAGCAGCAACAAATACGAGTTGAACCAAATAAATCTATTCTGAAATGTTTGACATTTGTTCGCGCAGAAATTTGCAGCTTGACGAAGACAGGTAGGTTTTGATCTTCTTTTGATAAGTTGCGTTTTCAAACTTTTCCGAGTAGTTTTTTCTTTGAAATTAAGCGCTAATTTTTTTATTTGTGAAGAGAGTCAAAAGAAAGGCTGTTTATCTCTTAAATGAAGGTTGTTGGGTTTGATAGAATATGTTTGTTTTTTATCGATAATAGAGTATCTCTTTGGATTAGCCTTTAATTAAGTAGTACTATATAAAAAAC
>NZ_AMYW01000048.1:0-21455 GCF_000335775.1 Flavobacterium sp. WG21 | reverse complement strand
TTTTTTGTGGTTAATTTTGGAAGTTGTTTTTGATTAATTCTAGTTTGAAATATTATTCATTTGAAGAGTACGCCATATTGTCTCTCGTATTTTTTTGTACCGAAATAGCTCCAAAAAGAGCCAATAAAAAAGCAAAAGCATAAAAACCTTTTTCACTTGGTAAGATCGTAGCATTCCATAAGCCAACGATTAATAATACAATAGATAAAAGAGTTCCGAACCAGCAGATTCCGTAATACATATCAGTTACCGGAAGTTTTTCCAGTCTGTCTCTGACACTTTTTTGTAAGGAGACAACAGCAAAAAGACCAAACATTAAAACGGTGAAATAATATCCTTTTTCGTTTAAAAGCATTTCGGCTCTTGCAAGTCCTACTATAAATCCAACTGTTCCTGCTCCAAGAGCTACCCATGATGCCGCAATAAAGGCGTTCGATGTTTTTTGTACCATACTTAGTTTAATAATTTTGTTTTGGTTGATGAACAAATATAGATAAATTCGGGTCATCTCAAAACAAACGCAAGTAATATTATTCAGTATTATCTTCTAAAAATGTTAAATAAAAAAAGCTCCGGATTACGGAGCTCTCTTCTTTTAATATAAAGTAAGATGTTATGGTTTCATTAATTGCTGCAAAGGTTTTAATTGATCCATGTTAATATTAGATTGTTTCATAACCGACATCAAGGTCATAATGTTGTTAGGGTTCATGTTTTTTCCTAACACACGTACCACTACAAAACCACTTTCTTTTTTGTTGGCAAAAACCACAAATTCTTCGATGTTGTCGTCGGCTCCTACATAACTTATTGATGCGCCGTCTTTACCTGAACCGACCTTCATTAATTCCTGGTATTTTGGATTTTTCAAGATCTCTTTCAATTTGCTGCGTTCTGTTTCAAATTGCGCCTGATTTTTAGACGTCTCTTTGAAAGCCAGAATATTCATTTTATCGAATGATTTTAAGGCTTCATTTTGCTCTGCAGATAATTTTGCTTTCTCCACATTTAGAATCGATGATGAAATGTCAAGTGCAATAAAATCTTTGTTGTCTGTGTTTTCAACAAAATACTTCTGCAATGAAGGGGTAGAATTACAACTTACTAAAGTCAGTAAAACTAATAGGGCTGAGGTAATAACGTTTGCTTTCATCTTATTTTCTGCCTTTAGAAGCTTTTTTTAAGTCAGACCCACCAGGAAGTTGCATCTTATCTGTTAGTACTGAGATTTCGTTTAAGTCAAAGTTACCAATAAGAGACAGTAATACAGTTTCACTGCCCTTAGCTCCGTCGATGTACATTAGTAATTCTTTTACCTGCGTATCACTTGATCCTGATTTGATCAGGATTCTAACATTTTTACCGCCATCGTTTACTCTCATTAGTTCCTCTAAACCGGCAGTTTTTACATATTTGTCTGCAGAAGCTTTCATGTCAGCTTCAATTTTAGGATTTTTAGTGGTAAACACTTTTAAGTAGTCTAATTTTTTAATCAGATTAATGTACTGTTGTGTTTCTTTATCAGAAGTGTCGGCCTTTACTTTACTCATTAAATCAAACATTTTTTTGTTTACGATTACTGAGGTTACATCGTCCTGACCATCATACTTATCAAATGCTCCCTGAGCATAAAAAGTGTGGCTAACGAATGCTAAAACTAGTGTTATGATGAAATTTTTCATTTTGATTGAGATTTAAATTACTGTTTAAAAATTTTGTTTTTTGATTGTTCGTATTCTTTAATGTATTGTACACTTTCAATACCTACATTAACATTGTTTGATAATAAAGCTAAAGCTTTTTGCGTTGCGGCAAGTGCTTCTTCCGGATCATCATAGGTTCCTAATTCTGATTGAGCTGTAACCGGAGTTGCATTTTTTTCGCTCGTATAGAAATAAGTTCCAATTCCCAGTAAAACAACAGCTGAAGCTGCAATCGATAACCACGCCACATTTCGTTTTTTAGTTTTTAGTGGGATCGTCTGCGTCGATTTCTGTTCTTTTACCTGAGAGAAATAACCAAACATTGGTTTGTATTGCTCCAAATGCTGCGCAACATCCGGTGAAGAAAAATATTCTTTTAATTGATTTTCTTCGGCAATCGTGGTTTCTCCCTGAAAGTATTTTTCTAATATATCTTCTATTTTATTGAATTCCATAACTGTGTGTATTAACCATTGATTCTCTTATTTTTTTTCTCGCTCTTGAAAGGGCTACACGTATAGCCGTTTCGTTCATATTGACAATTTTCGCAATTTCGTCAAATTCATATTGCTCTACATCCCGCAACTGAATTAATATTTGTAATTGTTCCGGTAATTGGCTTATAATTTTTTCAACCCATTCTAGACTATTCGAATCCTCCAGTTTTTTGTCCAATTGAGGCTCCCGGTCCGTATAATTATTATGTACAATTTTAAGATTTCCGGCCCTTTTCGATTTCAACTGATCCAGACAATAATTCTTGGTCATTGTCATTGCAATAGCTTCAACACTATTATAGGAGTCCAAAGAATCTTTTTTGTTCCATAACTTTACCATAACTTCCTGAGTGGCATCTTCAGCCTCCTCGGTACTGGTTAACAATCTTTTTGCCAGACGAAAAACTTTGTCTTTGAAAGGATTTATTAATTCTATAAACACATTCTGATTCATAAAATTTGTTGGTTATTCGTTAGCTTATATAGTGAAGACGAGACACTATTATTTTTGTTACACGGGGTATTAAATTTTTTTTACAATAAAAAAAGCAATAAAATTCTTAGAGTTAAAACTAAAGATAGTATTTTTACGTTACTACTACATAGATATTTACTATATGAAGACAATATTAAGAAGCGTACTGTTATTATTTTTACTTGCTTTTTCTTTACAATCCTGTGAAGATCAGGATGATGTAGCGGCTCCGGCCTCGTTGCAGGTTAATGATTTTGTCTGGAAAGGACTGAATCAGTTTTATTTATGGCAAGCTGATGTTCCTACTTTGGCAGATGACCGTTTTAGCAATCAGGAAGCCTTAAATGCTTTTTTGAGAGGATATTCTAAACCGGAAGAATTATTTCAGGATTTATTGAATAAACCCATAAGTAAATTTCCAAAAGGTCAGGCAATTGATCGTTTTAGCTGGATTGTTGACGATTATACTGTTTTAGAGCAGGAACTTCAGGGAACTTCAAAAAATAATGGCCTGGATTTTAGATTGAGTTACAAACCGGGAAGTACTACAGATTTAGTGGGTTATGTACGTTATATTATACCTAATTCTGATGCTTCTAAGAAAGACATCAAAAGAGGGGATCTTTTTACAGGTATTAACGGAACTTCTTTGACGGTTTCAAATTATCAGTCGCTATTGGCAGCGGATAGTTATACATTGAATATGGCTACTTTTAATGGTACCGGTTTTGATAGTAACGGAAAAACAGTTGCATTAGTAAAAACAACTTTAGATGAAAATCCTGTTTTTATCAATAAAGTGATTACATCCGGAAGTCGAAAAATCGGTTATTTGATGTACAATGGTTTTTATGCCAATTATGATGCACAGCTTAATGCGGCTTTTGGAGAACTAAAAGCGCAGGGTGTTACTGATTTGGTTTTAGATTTAAGATATAACGGAGGAGGCTCAATACAAACTTCAACCCGTTTGGCGAGCATGATTACCGGACAGTTTACCGGCAAAGTTTTTTCGAAAGAGAAATGGAATGCCAAAATCAACGAATATTATCAAAGTGAAGACCCTGAGTCGCTGCTTAATAAATTTGTAGATAAAATGGACGGTGCGGCGATTAATAGCCTGAACTTGACTAAAGTTTATATTATAACCACAAGCGGTACAGCATCGGCAAGTGAATTGGTTATAAACGGATTAGTACCTTATATTTCTGTAGTTCAGGTAGGAGAGACTACTGTTGGAAAAAATGTGGGATCGGTAACCTTATATGATTCTCCAACTTTTGGAAAAACGAACCGTAATCCAAATCATAAATATGCCATGCAGCCTTTGGTTTTAAAAATTGTAAATGCATCTGATTTTGGAGAATACACAGACGGTTTGAAACCAACGTATGAAAAATTAGAACGCATTACGAACTTAGGAGTTTTAGGAGATCCAAATGAACCGTTGTTGAGTGTGGCAATATCTCAAATAACAGGAATCAGCGCGAAAAAAGCAGGAGATGACAGTGGGGTAACGCTGAAGGCATTTACAGATGCTAAAGCAATGGACGGAATTAAAAATCAAATGTATATTGAAAAAGCTCCGGAAGGACTTTTACGAGCATTGAAAATAAAAAAAAAAGGCTTTCAGAAATGAAAGCCTTTTTTTATGTCATAATCTAAACGAATTACAGGAATTAATCGTTGAAATAGAAACCGTTTGGTCCAACACCAACAGTTAATTCTTTTTGTAATGTTCCGCTTAAATTGTAGATGTAAGCTTTGCTGTTTGATTTAAAATCACCTCCGTCAGCAAGATATATACGATTATCGTTTACTGCAAATCCGTATAAATAACCTACAGGAGAAGTTAAGATTGGTGTAGTAGAAGCTGTTGTAGCAGTAGTATTCATAACATAAACAGAACTTGAAGCAGTATAATAAATCTTACCATCTTCAATATCTAATTGACCAGCATTTCCTAAATTAGCAGGTAAAGCAATTTTGGAAACAGATTTGTCTGAAATTTTTACTTTTACAATTTCCCCGGCAGCACCGTAAGGTTTTCTAAGGATAAAAAGAACTCCGTTTTCTTCTTCAATTGAATCTGCATCTGAACCAATAGTAACAGTTTCTACTGTTTTGGTTGTAATGTTTACCACCAACAACTTGTCGCTGTTATTTGGCTCAGTGATGTATAGTTTTCCATTATCTAACACAATTCTGTTTCCTGTACCTTTCAATTCGATTTTAGATTCAACAGTATTTGTGCTTAGATTAATTACGGCAACATAATCGTCAATATTGGCGTTAGGGTTTTTTTCCGGGTCAGTGTAGCTAGGATAGGTATTAGCATTAGTTACATAAGCTTTACCATCCTTTACAACACCATAGCGAGGGTTAGCAAGTCCGGTGTCAATTTTTGCAATCAATTTAAAACTATAACGGTCTACTACATTAATAACATTTGATCCACCGGCAATAATATAAGCCTTGTCTCCGTCAAAAAAGATGTTTTGAAGATATTTTCCAACGAAATCACTGCTGTTTACTGTCTTGTAAACATCTTTTGTGAAAATATTTAAATCGTCAGATATGAAAGAAACGGAGCCACCGTCAGTAAAGTTTCCTTCATTTAAGATGAAAACGCCATTATCATAAACTCCCTTAGGTCCGTCAGAGTCGTCATTAGAGCAAGAAACAAAAAGCGATGCGCTTAATGCTAATAGGAATAATCTAGTTAGTTTCATTATTTTAAAATTTAAAGTTTAAGTACAGGTTATAATTTCTTCCGGGCATAGGTCGGTATTCCAGACTTTGATAGAAGGTGTTCCAAACATTCAAAACCTGAATGCCTACTTTGAAAGAAGATAAAAGTTTAAAATCGTAGTCTACACCAATGTTCGAAACAGTGTAAGCCGATACGATTTTTTCGGGGTCATTGTCAGCTTGTGTGTACACAAATCCATTATACAGAAATTGATAATTGGCTGAAATGTTATTTCTTGAGTAAGCGATGGCAGCGGTTACTTTATGAAAAGGAACAAAAAACAATTGCTTTTTGGTTTCTACATTTTCTGAAATTGAATAGGCATACGTCGCATTTGCAGTCAGGTTGTTTTTGCCAAAACTCTTTTTCCAACTCAATAGTGTTTCGGCTCCGTAACTGTTTACTTTGTCTGTGTTTTGCGGTGACCAGATACCATTAGCTCCCGGGACCCATTGCAATAGATCTTTTATTTTGATATAATAAAAAGTCTGAGTCAAAGAGAAGTTCTTAATGGTGAAAACGTTTCCAATTTCGGCCTGATAAGAACTCTCCGGTTTTAAATTAGGATTTCCGCCTTGTTCCCAGTACAAATCATTGAAAGTTGGAATTCGGAAATTACGGGATACATTCAATTTTAAATTGTACAGTTTCCCAAATTGATAGGAGGAACCTGCGGAGAATAGAACGGGTGATTTGTAATTGTCTGTAAACTCTTTACGAACCCCAAATTCGTTTTTCCAGTCCGCAGAAATATCTTGTTTTATAAGTAAAGCAGCAGAACTTATTTCTCTGACATTATCACCAAAACCACTTCCGTATCCTTTAGTCCGGTTGTAGTCCAGAATACCATTTACTTGCAGCGATTCTAATAATTGATAGCCTAAATCTGCTTTTGTAGTCAGGCTTTCTGTTTTTCCGTACGTATAAATATTGCTCGAGTTGTCGGCATAATATTTATAGTTCTCAAAAATATAGGCTGTTTTTAAATTGGTTTTGAATCTGCCAAAATCACCATCATATTCCAATAAGTTCCGATTAAAACCATTTACATATTTACTTTTAGTTTCAGATTCCGAAACTAATGAGGTATTTCGGTCTGTGTTTGAGGTTTGGGTATATAGCTTTAAACTGTTTTTGTCGTTGATTTTATATCCTGCATTGGCACCTAGGGTAATAACATCATACTGACCGTTTTGATTCCAGCGCTGTTCGCCTTTCCAGTTGTATTGGTTCAGGTATTTATAATCGTTTGTAGAACTATTTTTAGAAAAACCAATCTGAGTACTCCATTTTTTATTGGAGATACTTGTTTTATAATTAATTCCGATCGTGTTGAAACTTCCGTAATCCAATCTTAAACTGTTTTCAAATTTATTGTAAAAGGCGAGATCTGTATTCAAGTGTACG
Organism: Flavobacterium sp. WG21; assembly: GCF_000335775.1. Classification (NCBI taxonomy): domain Bacteria; kingdom Pseudomonadati; phylum Bacteroidota; class Flavobacteriia; order Flavobacteriales; family Flavobacteriaceae; genus Flavobacterium; species Flavobacterium sp. WG21. Next base: position 14,621 of record NZ_AMYW01000048.1, on the reverse strand, counting down.
GTTCCTCCAACGGCTCCGCTACCGTAAATAACACTTCCGCCTCCTGCTTTTACACTTATAGAATTATAATCGGATCCGGAAATGGTATTAAAATCAGTACTTCCGTTCATTTGAGAATTAATGTTGATTCCGTTCCAGATTACAGCCGTTTGCGATGATGTTGTACCTCTAAAGGCAACTGTAGAAAGCATTCCACGGCCGTACTCTTTAAAATAAATGGTCGAATTAAAGTTTAACAAATCCGTTAATAAGGCTTCATTTTTGCCAATAACAGAGTCATTTAGTTTTAAAACCGATTGTGAATTGGAGTATTTCTTCAGATTAGCGTCAGAAACGACGACTGTTTTAAGTTTCGTAATAGAATCGTTCTGCGCCACAGTAATCTGGCACAACAATAAGAAACAAAGAGCAAAAAGTTTTTTCAAAGTCATAATTTCTACACTCTTTTTCCCGAGAGCTCGATATTGATTACAAAGGCAGGTCTCCTGGCTTGCGTCTTGTTGTTTACCTTCCCATTCGTCAGCGCGAGCAGTGGTTTTGTAGTTAACAACAAGCATTCTTTTCAGAACAAAGCTTACAGTTGCGGGTACAGCTCAAGATTTATGACTTGATTCCCTTTTAATGTGTATGAATGAACACAACCTTAATTTTCTGCAAAGATAAAGTTAAAATTATTGAATTTTCAAATTTGTTTTCGTTTTGGAGAGGGATTCTGAACAAATGATAATTTAATTCACTATTTTAATAACCTGTCCGAACGCTACTTTATTGGTAAAAGCGTCTTTTAGTGGTAATCCGGACTGATGACATAAAATACTTCTGATCACACCCGCATGTGAGACAATGACTACAGGAGCTGTCTGGTTGAAAACATAATCTTCTAAAAACGTACCCACTCTTTCATGAAGTATTGTAAAAGACTCCCCATTTGGGACTTGCGTGGTGACAAAATCTTCCATCCAGGGATTAAGTTCCTCCGCAGGAATTGCATCCCAGTTTTTCAATTCCCAATCGCCAAAATTCATTTCCATTAAACGATCGTCCATAATAAAGGAAGCAGGTTTTATCGTATTTTGAATGTATTCTGCCAGCATAGTACAACGTTTCAAAGGACTTGAAAAGAGTAGGGCCTTAGGAGGTAATTGCGAGACAATATCCTTAAAGGTTTCTTCGAATGGAACAGCCAAATCTACATCGGTCTGACCGTAGCAGATCCCTTTTTCGCAGGTTGTTTCGGTATGACGAACTAGATAAATTTCCATATCAGAAGAATGCTTAAATAGTAAATAACTTCACAAACCTGTTGCGTTGCTCCCAGGCAGTCTCCTGTATAACCATCAATCCATTTTTGGAAATAGCGGGCTAAAAAATAACGAATGATGAATACGGGAATAATTGCCAAAAGAGATTTAGATTGAAAAAATGAAAGTACCAATAATGGAATTAGTCCGAAGAAGAACGAACCTGTAATTTCTTTCCAACCGTGTTTCTTAGCTATAGGCTTGCTTTTACTCGTCGCATCATCGCGGGAGTATTCATGTGTGAAAATAATTGATATTGCTGCAAGGCGACTTAAGGAATGGGCCGAAATGAATAAGAGGAAAATTAGAAAAATGTTAGTAGTAAAAAGTGAAATGGATTCTGAGAGCAGTTTGAATTTTAATAGAAATAGTAAAACTAAACCAATCGCTCCGTAAGCTCCAATCGCACTGTCTTTCATGATAAGCAGAATTTTTTCTTTGGTCCAACCGCCTCCAAAACCATCACAAACATCGGCGAAACCGTCTTCATGAAAAGCTCCCGTGGTTAATATTGAGGCGATAATAGCCAAAAGTACTGCGGTTTCAATAGAGAGAAAAAGCGAGAAAAGATAGAAAGCCAGAAAGGAAATGCTCCCAACAATCCAGCCAATGAAAGGAAAATATCGTGTTGCCTTATTTAAATAGTCAGGATCATGATTGATGTTTTTAGGACACGGGATTCTGGTGTAAAACATTAAACAGGTAAAGAAAATATGCAGTTCTTTTTTCATTTAAGATAATTGATTAGGGCAAAATTAAAGGATAAAATTGTAAACTGAGATTGAAAACTATTTTCTGCTAACGCCCGCGCTTTCAAAACTGGCCATTTCATTCAGAAAAACTTCAGCTGATTTCAGAATTGGAAAGGCAATCGCACAGCCTGTACCTTCTCCCAAGCGCAAATCCAGATTCAGAATAGGTTTTGCATTTAAATAATCTAATAATTTCTGATGTGCTTTCTCGGCAGAACAATGACAGAAGACTGCATTTTTATGAATAGCAGGATTTATTTTTGAAGCAATTAAGAAGGCCGTGCTGCAAATAAAGCCATCTACCAGAAGGAGCATATTGTTCTCAAAAGCAGTTAACATCCCGCTGGCAATTTGTATAATTTCAAAACCTCCAAAGTAGGCCAACTGTTGTTTTAACTCGGCCGGACCGGTATAATTTTCAATAGCTTTTCGCAGTAAGTCTTGTTTTTGAAGTAATTTTTCATCTTCAACACCCGTTCCTTTTCCTACGCATTCTTCGATAGAGAATCCGGTTAGAAGGCTCATCAATACCGAGGCAGTAGAGGTGTTTCCAATTCCCATTTCGCCAAAACCAATACAATTGGAGCCTTTTCTTGCAATGTCTTCCACAATCGTTTTTCCTTTTTCAAAACACAATTGTAACTCTGCTTCACTCATTGCGGGAAGGTGTAGAAAGGATTGTGTTCCTTTGGCTATTTTGGCATTAATCAGATTGGCATTGGTTGGAAAGTCATAATTAACACCGGCATCAACGATGGATAACTGAATGTCATTTTGCTTACAGAAGACGTTAATGGCAGCGCCGCCTTCCAGAAAATTGGTCACCATTTGTCTTGTGACATCCTGCGGGTAAGCGCTTACGCCATGATTAGCAATGCCATGATCGGCAGCAAAAACAACGATAGAAGGATTTATGATTTTTGGGTTTAACGTTTCAAAAACAGTTCCCATCTGAAAGGCTAAAGTCTCGAGAGTCCCCAAAGCGCCGATGGGTTTGGTCTTCGAATCTATTTTGTCTTGTAGCTGAGTGCTGAAGTTGAAATCTTTTGAGCTTTCTGTTTTTGAGTTTAAATTTAAATTCGGAATTAGATTTTCAACGGTAGTTTTGATTTCCTTACAATCTGGAGCCTCTGATTTTTGTTTCCAGTGTAATTGCTGCAACATGGGTTGATTATCGTAATTTGTAGCAGGTTTTCCGATGCAGAAATACCCCAACGGCTCAATGTTTTCAGGTAAATCGAGAATCTTTTTAAACTGATAATAGTTCAGAATAGACACCCAGCCCATTCCGTAACCCTGCTCAGTGAGAGAGAGCCAGATGTTCTGAGCAGCGCAAACTGAACTGAATTTTACCGCTTCATTGCTGCCAACCGTTCCAATCGTAAATTGGTTCAGTACAGATCGATCATAAGCAATAATGAGTCCGATTGGAGCTTCCTCAATGGCCTCCAGTTTTAAGGATTTATAGTGTTCCTTTTGTTCGTGATTGTCGGTAAGTTCCTCAGCTTTTTTGTTATAATCTAAAAAAAGCTCTTTTATGGTACTTTTAACCGCAGCAGATTTAATAAGATAATATCGGGTAGCATCTGTTAATCCAACTGACGGTGCCCAATGTCCGGCTTGAAGTGCTTTCTGAATGACTTCGTCAGGAACTTCGTCATTTGTAAAATGGCGGGTATCACGACGTGATTTTAGTATATCGTCTAAATGACTCATTTTTAAATTCCAATTTTTAAATTCCAAAAACTTCGGGTTTGTAGAATAGTAACCGTAAAGATAAAGTATCGTATTGTAATTTGGGATTTAAAAATTGGATTTTCTTTCGATCACTATCCTTTTATCTTAACAGGAATTCCCGAAACCATTAGAACCACTTCATCTGCGTTTGAAGCCAAAAACTGATTCATCCAACCCTGAAGTTCGGTAAATTTTCGGCCGATATGAGTTTCGGCATGAACACCCATTCCGATTTCATTTGTGACAATAATCAGCGTAGCATTTTCCTGTTGCGCTATGGATAGAAATTCTTTTTTTGCTTCCTCTAAACTTAAAGTAACCTCATTTTTATGGTCGACAAAAAAGTTGGTCAGCCAAAGGGTAACGCAATCTATTAAAGCTACTTTTCCGGAAAAGTCAATTTCGCTTAAGTATTTCTCTTTTTCAATATTGGTCCAGCGTTCGTCGCGTTCTTGTTGATGTCTGTCAATTCTGTTTTGAAAATCAGAGTCCCATTTCCTAGCTGTCGCTACATATATAGGGGTATCTGAAAGTTGTAAGGCCAGGCTTTGGGCGTAACTGCTCTTTCCTGATCGTTCGCCTCCTGTAATTAGGTAGATCATTTTAATTGTTAATTGTTAATTGTTAATTGTTAATTTAAAGAAGAGGCTGTTTAGGAGGGATTTGACTTTTGGTCGTTTTGATAATACTTGTTATTAATTTTAATATTGAAATGGCGTCATTATTAATAGTCGCAAACTCTTTTTCATTTAAGTAATTGGTTGCTTTTAGTAATTCTAACCAATAAACAGCTTCATTGGTCTCTTTTTGGGCAATTGCAAATTTATGAATAAAATCATTTTTGCTTTCAGCATGTTCTGCTTCCCTTACCATAGCTCCTATGCTTGTTCCAGATCGCAGAAGCTGTTTAGAAAGGACAAATTCTTTTTTCTCGACGGATAGGTACTGATATAATTTAACTATTCGAATCGCAAAATCAAAACTCTTATCTTTGATTATATTCTCTTTCATAATTCACAACTAGCAATTTATAATCAATAATTCACAATTAACAATTAGTAAGGACAATGTCGGCATTCGTTTCCGCAGCAGCTTCCTCTTTTTAAGTGAAACCAGGCTTTGAAAACATAATTTCCGTCTTCCAAATAATAATCAATTCCTTCGATTAACTTTTCTTGTTTGGGTAAAGATATGGCTTTATTTTTAAGAGCTTTTTGTGGGGTAAGCGTTTCTACGTAAGCGTCGATTTTATCTTCGCAGGCTTCTTTAAAACAAACGGGGCAAAGACAGTCGCCTCCTTCGGAAAGATTAAAAATAGGGGGGAAATCATTACACCAACACTTGTTTTCATTTGAAGTATCTCCACAGCTGAAAGAAGATTCACAGCTCGAGCAGACTTTGGTTTTTATGGGATTCATTAGGGAAAAATGATGTTTATTTGATTTTGTAGGAATAAAGGTAGATAAAAAAAATAGAAATTGCGTTACCTTTGTCAGTAATGAAATTGTAAAATTTATAAGGAAGACGATTCAAATTATATGCCATATAAGCAGCATGATGAAACTGAGCCCTTTAAAAAAAATAACAGAACCTATATATGAGACATTTACTGCCAAAAATGATTTTTGTTTTACCTTTTTTTCTTCTAATCGGATGCAAAAAAAATGAATCTTCGGAGATTGTAAAAACGGAAACCGAAAAAAATAGTATCGAATATGCGTCCGGACTCTCGATTATAAAGCACGAAGGATATTCGGTAGTAACTGTTTCAGATCCCTGGCCGGATGCCCATACCAAGTTTACTTATGTACTGAAAGAGAAAGAAGCGAAAGTACCGGACAGTTTACAAAAGTACACGACTATCAAAGTTCCTTTGGAGTCAATTGTAGTGACTTCAACGACTAACATTCCGTTTTTGGAGATGCTGGAAGTAGAGAATAAATTGGTAGGTTTTCCGCATACCGATTACATTTCCTCAGAAAAAACCAGAGCACTGATAGACAAAGGTGCCGTTAAAAATGTGGGGCAGAATGAGAAATTAAATATCGAACAATTAATAGAGTTGTCTCCGGACTTAATAGTGACTTTTGGAGTAGACAATAACAATGCGATGCTTGATAATTTGAAAAAAAGCGGTTTAAATGTTTTGATTCAGGCCGACTGGATGGAGCAATCTCCCCTTGGAAAAGCAGAGTGGATTAAACTCTACGGTGCTTTATTTGGTAAAGAAGAACAGGCGAAAGAGTTGTTTGATAAAATTGTTTTGAGTTATGACCAGGCTAAAAAATTAGTAGCGGGAAAACCAGCAACTTCAAGTGTTTTATATGGTTCTATGTACGAAGATATCTGGTATGTAGCTAAAGGAAACAGTTGGGTGGCGCAGTTTATGAAAGATGCTCAGGCCAATTACCTATGGGCCGATTTAAAAGGTACGGGAAGCGAAGGCTTGTCTTTTGAAAAAGTCTTAGTGAAAGCCAAAACGGCTAATTTCTGGATCGCTGCAGGTTCCTTTAAAAGTTTGGACGAATTCGGAAAGAGTAATCCTCATTATACAGAATTTGATGCCTTCAAGTCTAAGAATGTTTATACATTTGAAGGTAAATCAGGAGCAACGGGAGGAACAGTTTATTATGAGCTGGCACCAAGCCGTCCTGATTTAGTATTAAAAGATTATATCAAGATTTTTCACCCGGAGTTGTTGCCAAGTTATGAATTTACTTTTGCCTCTAAATTAAACTAAGTTCATTGATTCATAAAAAACGAAATATAATACTGTTTTCGGTACTCGGTCTGGCCTTATTGTTTATGTTTTTTTTAGACATTAGCCTGGGATCAGTAACCATACCTTTTAAGGAAGTATATAACAGTATGACGGGAAGCCATGCCAGTAAATCGACCTGGGAATATATTATTGTCAATTATCGTCTGCCAAAGGCTATTACAGCTATGTTGGTTGGTATTGGTTTATCGGTGAGTGGTTTGCTGATGCAGACTTTGTTTAGAAATCCACTTGCAGGACCTGATGTTTTAGGTTTAAGTTCGGGAGCAATTCTGGCAGTTGCGATCGTGATTCTTGGGGCAGGTTTTTTACCTTCATTTTTAAACTCGATTTTATTGTCACCGTATGCAATTGTACTGGCTTCGACAATAGGAAGTGTTTTGGTTTTACTATTGGTTTTATTGGTAGCACAGCGTTTACGAAATACGATGGCAATTTTAATTGTCGGATTAATGTTTGGCAGTTTTACCAGTGCTATTGTTGGGGTCTTGACGTATTTTAGTTCAGCAGAACAATTGCAGAAATTTACCTTTTGGTCTTTGGGAAGTCTTGGGAATCTTTCGTGGACTTCGATCTTGATTTTGGCAGTTTGTGTTGCTTTTGGTCTGTTTTTGAGTGCCGGAAGTATTAAACCTTTAAATGCCTTGCTTTTAGGTGAAAATTACGCCAAAAGTATGGGGTTGAATTACAAGAGAGCCCGATTGATCATTATTTTTGCAACAAGTATTCTGGCCGGAAGTGTTACTGCTTTTGCAGGGCCGGTTGCATTCATAGGTTTGGCAGTGCCACACATTGCAAAATTGACTTTTCAGACGAGTAACCACACGGTTTTATATTGGAGTACTTTTTTCTACGGAGGAATAATTATGTTGTTTTGCGATATGGCATCACAAATGCCGGGACTAGAGACCACATTGCCCATTAATGCAATCACGTCTATAATTGGCGCACCAATTGTCGTTTGGCTGCTCATGCGCAAAAGAAATTTTCAGTAAATAAATTAGCCACAGATTAAGCGGATTCAACGGATTTTCGCAGATTGATTTTTAAAAATTAAAGGCGGTGAAGAAAAAACTTAGAACCTTAGCAGCTTAGAACCTTAGTACCTTTAAACAATGACTACTATTTTAAAAACAAAAGATCTCGATATCGGCTACAAGTCGAAGAAAGGAGTTGTGACCATTGCTGAAAATCTAAATCTGAATTTAGCTTCGGGGAAACTAATCTCGTTAATTGGTGCAAACGGAATTGGGAAATCGACTTTGCTTCGCACGATTACCGGAATTCAGCAGCCGTTGAAAGGACATGTTTTTCTAAATGAAAAAAATATAAGTACCTATAAGCCTCTGGAATTGGCTCAAAATTTAAGCTTAGTTTTAACCGAAAAGCTACCGCCAAGTAATTTGTCTGTTTTCGAATTAGTAGCTTTAGGACGTCAGCCTTACACCAATTGGATTGGGACTTTAAGTCAGAATGATATCGAGAAAGTTCAGGAAGCTTTAGAGTTGACTCAAATAGAGCATCTGGCACAGAAAAAGCATTTCGAAATTAGTGACGGACAATTGCAGAAGGTTTTAATTGCGCGAGCTTTGGCACAAGATACTCCGTTGATTATTCTGGACGAGCCGACAACACATCTTGATTTGCTGCACAAAGTCTCGCTATTCAAACTCCTCAAGAAACTAACAGAGGAAACTCAGAAATGTATTTTATTTTCGACTCATGACATCGATCTGGCAATTCAGTTAAGTGATGAAATGATTATTATGACTCCTGAATTGGTGGTACAGGATGCGCCATGCAATTTAATTTCAAAAGGAAGTTTTGCCACCCTATTCAAAGACGAACATATTATTTTTGATGCCGAAAAAGGAAAGTTCGTAATTACGTAGCAGACCTGCCGAATACTTTACAAAGGGACCGAAATAGCGTTTTAAAACTAAAGAAATAAACGGCTAACTATTTTTCAGTCCGATTTGTCTTTTTGCTTCTCCTACCACAAAAGCCACAGAATTGGCAATATTAAAACTTCGGATTAATTTTGACATGGGAATGGTGAGGTGATTCTCAAAACGGGCTAGCACTTCTTTACTTAAACCTACACTTTCTTTGCCAAATACAAGCCAGTCTCCATCCTGAAAATCAGTTTCGAGATATGATTTTTCGGCATGAGAACTCATCAGAAAAACGCGTGACTGATCAGGAATCTGCTGAATCCATTCTTCTATATTTGGATATTCGGTAACGTCAAGATGTACCCAGTAATCCAGTCCCGAACGTTTCAGGTTTTTATCGTTAATTACAAATCCAAAAGGGTGAATTAAATGTAATCGGCTTTCTGTACCCACACACAAACGTCCAATGTTTCCGGTGTTATTAGGGATTTCAGGCTCTACAAGAACTATGTTTAGCATTTTTTTTTGAGTTATGGGTTATGAGGTGTGAAATGTGAGATGTAAAGTGTGAGATGTAAAGTGTGAGATGTGAAATGGGTATGAGTGTTTTATTCTTTTAAATAATAATTGTCACATTATCTAATTATCAAATTATCTCATTGTCTAAATTAAAATCAGTCACTTCCATCACTTCTCCGGCTTTTAAGTTTTGCAAAGATACATTTCCTATGCGAACACGAACCAGTCTTAAAGTTGGAAATCCAACAGCCGCGGTCATTTTCCGAACCTGACGAAATTTTCCTTCTCTTATTGTAATAGAAGCCCAGGAGGTTGGGCCATGGCGTTCATCTCTGATTTTTTTGGCTCTTGGACCAAAATCCGGAATTTCGGTAACGATAAAAGCAGTGCAGGGTCTGGTTTTGTATTTACCGCCATCAAAACCTATTTCAACGCCTTTTTGTAAGGCCTCGATTGCTTCGGGAGTGATGATTCCGTCGACCTGAACGTAATATTCTTTGTCTACTTTTTTGCTTCTTACCAGTTCGCTTATCCTTCCGTCTGTCGTCAATAAAAGTAAACCTTCAGAGTCTTCATCAAGTCTTCCGATGGCCATAGTACCTTCGGGGAAATTATATAATTCACCTAAAAGCTTTTTCTTTCTCTTCAATTCATAAATAAACTGACTTAGATAGCCGTAAGGTTTAAAAAGAAGAAAATGGTGATGCATATTTGTTTTTTGACTGCAAAGATAACTTTGTTTGCAGAGTTTAAAAGGAAATCTTAAGATTTAGATTTTTCATGTTTCATTTTTTTTAGCCATTGCAGAACAAACCAGATTGTCGTAATTGCAAATAGGACTAGAATTGGGAGATAATAATTTTTGAAAAAATCATGAAAATAACTTCCAATTAATACGTAAGCTGAAGCGATACACAATTTGATTCCAATAAATTCAGCATTAGACCAGGAAGTTTTGATTTTGAAGAAGTTCATAATTCTGGATTGAATCGTTAGTAAATACTGTTAAAGAGGTTATTTTTTTAAAGTCAAAAAGTAGTTTAGATCAGATTTAATCCTTTTTCTGTCTTTATCCAGTAGATAGATCTTTTCAGGATTAGAACTATAATAGCCATAGTACAGCTGTTTTTCTTCAGGCTGATCCCAGTTTAGGACATAAATTGTACCGTCCGGATCTTTATCTAATCCTCTTTCTGTATTAAAATTTCCTTTTTGGGTAAAGACATTTCCGGGTTCTTTTCCCTGGTAGACACTTATGAGTTCAAATTTATTGTTTTGTGAAACACTATAATCGTTGTAGATTTTCAAGGTCATTTGAATTCCACTGCAATCAGCGCACGGAATTATTCCTTCATATATTGTTGTTTTGCTGAAACTGTTGTTGGTTTTAGTGACCGTTTCCTTGTTTGTAGTGTTGTTTTCTTTAGTTGTTTTTGTATTGCAGGACAGCAGCAGAGAAAATAGAGCCGAAAAAATAAATAAGTTTTTCATGTTGTATCGTATTTGTTAATGCCTAAAACGACTTAAAGGTAAAGAAAATTGTACAGATAGAAAAAGTGAAATTTAAGGATTCATTTTTCAGTTTTAGGAGTTCTAATAGCATAGACTAATGAGGAAAAATAATGTCGTTAAAAATATTTAGGGGGTAAATTAAGTCCTTTTGATTTTGTGACAGAGAAATTTTAAAAAAGAAATAACTTGTTAAATTGTGATAATCTCTTAATTCGTACAAAAATAAAATATTTTGTGAAGTCGCGCCAGATCTAAGAATAATTGAAAGAACTGACGAATAATTTGTTTTTTGTTGGAAAATTTTCACAAAAGCGCGATACGATAAGTTTATGTTTTCACAATATTCTGTTAACTTTAAAGAATATAAATTTGATTTCTAAAAACTCTATTTTTAAATTACTTATGAAAAAACTTTACTTTTCTCGCCAGCTTCTGGCTTTTTTATGTTTTTCTGGTTGCTTTTCTGGAGCTGTTTTAGCTCAAACTATGCCTCCGGTGCAGTCCATTCCGTATAAACAAAATTTTGATGGGTTACCGGCCGCTGCCGACACTTATGTTGATATTCCTGGTTTTCAGGGTTGGACAGCTAATGGCGGAAATCAAAATACTGCTGTCTGGAATACAGGATTAACTGGAGATAGGGCATTAGTGAAAAATAGTAATTCTAATGTCAATTCGGGAGGTATCCATAATTATGACGATAAAATCGGGTTTTTGAATTCAACATCCGGAGATTTTGCAATTGGTTTTGCATTTTCAAGTTTGGGGAGCCAAACAGTTAACGTATATTACGATGCGATGATTATTCGTAATTTATATGATGGAGGAAGCAACAATCGTTTGCAAGAAATGGCATTACAGTATCGTGTAGGAACTACCGGTGCTTTTACAACTTTATCACCTGCATATTCAAACAACAGTACAACCTTGCAGACTGTAGCAGCGGTTATAACTCCATTAGACTTAAGAACAACACGTATTAAAGTAACATTACCTGCTAATTGTGATAATCAGCCAATAGTTCAAATAAGATGGATTGCCCGACTGATTTCCGGATCTGTAGGTTCACGTCAATCTTTTGCAATAGATAATATCGATATTAATGCGGATCACACTGCACCGGTAAACGTAGCAGGATTCCCAAAGACAACAAATATCTCGTCCACTAATTTTGATTTTTCAGATAAGTTAGATGAAATAGGAAAAACTTATTATGTATTGCTTCCTGGTGGAAGTACTGCTCCAACTGCAGCTCAGGTAAAATTGGGTCTTGATGCTAGCGGTACTGCAGCTCTGCAGTCAGGATCTTTAAATATTGCTGATGTAGCTTTGGCTTATACTAAAAACTTTACAGGTTTATCTGCTGCAACGGCTTATTCCGTATTCTCGGTTTCTGAAGATGCTTACGAAAATATTCAGGGTACAGTAACTAAAGTAGACGTAATAACAACGGCAGTTGCATTACCAGAAATAACAACAACGGTTAGTGCACTTGATTTAGGTACTTCTGAGACAAACTTTGAATCAGGTTCTAAAAGCTATCAAATTCAGGCAAGTGATCTGAAAGACAATTTAGTGTTAAGTGTTACTCCAAATTTTTCAATTTCAAAAGATAATGTAACCTTTGGTTCAACACTAACATATACCGCAGCTGACTTTGCATCAAATGCATCGAAGACAGTTTATGTAAGGTTTAATCCAAATTTATTAGGTGCATTTACAGGTCAAATTACACATGAATCTACCGATGCTGTTGCTAAACATATATCACTGGCAGGAAGAGGAATTAACCCGTATATTCAAAATTTTGATGATCCTAATGTTTTATCTAACAGCGGATGGACGCAATACAATTTGGAAGGAGCTGCCAATAAATGGACTTATACTAATGCTGCCAGAAATATAAATTCTGGAACAGGAGCAGTTCTTATGAATGGATTTTCGGATAGTGGAGCAAGTAAAGATTGGTTGATTTCTCCAAAATTGCGTTTAGATACATTTGACAAATTACCATTATTGTCTTTTTATTCTCGTAAGTTTTATGCGGGACCTGGCTTAAAATTAATGGTTTCTACAAATTACGACGGTGTTAGCAGTCCGGAAACAGCGACTTGGACAGAAATTGATGGAAGTTTTCCAACTACTACAGGAACTTACACGGCATCTCAATATATAGAATTAACAGCTTATAAAACAAATAGTACTTATCTGGCGTGGGTGTACGAAACGACAGCAGGAGGATCTAACAATGCTTCAGAGTGGTCATTTGATGATTATGCAATTGCAAATGAAACAGGTTATGTAGCTTCAAATCCGGTTTTAGATTTTGGGACTGTAGATCAAAATACGGTTTCGACATCACAATCTTTTGCTTTTAAAGCTAAAGGATATGGAGACGTTACCATTAAGGCACCGGTTGGTTATCAAATATCTTTGGATAATACTTTATTCCAAAATAGTTTTACATTGTCAGAGGCAGATGCTTTGGCAGGAAAAACACTTTATGCGAGATTCATACCTACTACAAAAGAATTTAAAATTGCCGGCACATTAACAGTAACAGGAACTTTATTAAACAAACAAATTGGTTCTTTAACGGGATCTTCTCTTCCAAAAGCAGAAACTTACGATGTAGTGACTTATAATTTGGAGTTTTTTGGTGCTCCAACTTCGGCTTACGGACCAACGAATAAAACGTTACAATTGGAAAATGTAGCAAAAGTTATGAATAAACTTGATGCAGATGTATATGTAGTTCAGGAAGTTTCGAGTGATGCTCAGATCGATGCTTTGATTCAGAAAATAAGTGTGAATGGAAAAACATTTGATAAAAGTATTTCTACGTCATGGTCCTATTCATGGGATCCAAATTCAGATCCAAGTTTTCCTCCACAAAAATTGGTCGTGATTTATAATACACAAACTACCACAGTTAAGAAGACACGTGTTATGTTTAAGAAATTTTATGATGAATTACGTGCTGGTACCAAAACTTTGAATAATTATCCGGGAGGATCCAGCAGCAGTTTTTTCTCATCTGGTCGTCTGCCATATATGGTTACAGTTGAAACTAACTTAAATGGAATTAAAAAAGAAATTAACCTGGTAGATCTTCATGCACGTGCTAATAGTGGTTCGGACATTTCTCGTTATAACATGCGTAAATATGATGCGCAGGTGTTGAAAGATAGTTTAGATGTTCAATACCCAAATGCTAATATAATGATTTTAGGAGATTATAATGACGATGTAAGTAAGTCAGTTATTACACCTAATCCATCTTCTTACGAAAGTTTTGTTACAGATACAGCCAATTATAAAGCATTAACCTTAGAAATTAGTCAGGCTGGGGCGTTTAGTTTTTTAAGTTCAGGCGGATTTTTAGATCATATTATGATTTCTAATGAGTTAACGGATCAATATATTTCAGGTTCTACTGCAGTATATGATCCTCGAAATGATATTGCAAGTTACACCACCACAACTTCAGACCACGGTCCGGTAATTGCCCGTTTTATATTGAACTCTTCAAATCTGTCAACCATCGATTTTGAAACAAAGAATGGTTATGCGGTTCAGGCTTATCCGAATCCAACTACCGATGTGGTGAATGTGATTGTAAAAACCAATACTGATAAAAAACTGAAATTGAAGTTCTACGATGTTTCAGGTCATTTATTAGGGAATCCAGTTGACATTAATGCAACACAGGATGTAAGTACTACGGCTGTTCCGGTAAGTTATTTGCAAACGGGGATTTACTTTTATACGCTAACCGAGAATAATAAAGTAGTTTATAAAGGTAAGATCGTTAAAAAGTAAGAAGTGAAATGTAAAATGTGAGGAGGAAATTGATTTGTGGTTTCTTTTGAACAGTTTACAATAGCTTTCAGTAAAAAAGTAAAAGCAGTCCAAAGTAAAATTTGGGCTGCTTTTTTTATTTAAAATTAAATCTTATTATATAAACTTACGAAGCGATTTCCATACGTTTCAATAGAATTTTACTCAAAGAATGTTTTATAAAAACTTTACCACTACTTAAAAATATTAACTTTAAGTAATTGGAAAGTTCAGATACCAAACCCATTTATTATTTACTTTCTTATAAACTTTTACTGTAGTGGCG
>NZ_AMYW01000047.1:0-21584 GCF_000335775.1 Flavobacterium sp. WG21 | reverse complement strand
AGGAAACGTAACCTTGGCTCCGGTAACGATTAGTGATGCTAATGCAGTGGTAAGTGGAAGTTTAGCGAGTTTAGCTCCAGGAGCAATAGACTCGTCTAGTTTCACGGCAGTTCACACCATTACACTGGCTGATATGAATAACGGTCAGGTAGACAACGTGGCTACAGTTACAGGAACTCCTCCAACAGGATCTCCAGTAACAGCTAAGTCAACCGATCCAAGTCCAATTTGTTCGACTTGTCCACCAAAAGATCCGGCTGCATGTCCAAGTTGTACCGTAGTTCCATTAACGTCTTCACCAAAAGTAACGGTAAGCAAAAAGGCAACTTACGTAGATGCTAATGCCGACGGTATTGTAAACGTTGGTGATAGAATTGACTATACTTTTACAGTTACCAACACAGGTAACGTAACTCTTGCTCCAGTAACCATTAGTGATGCTAACGCGGTGGTAAGCGGAAGTTTAGCGAGTTTAGCTCCCGGAGCAACAGACTCGTCTAGTTTCACGGCAGTTCACACCGTTACTTTGGCTGATATGAATAACGGTCAGGTAGACAACGTGGCTACAGTTACAGGAACTCCTCCAACAGGATCTCCGGTAACAGCTAAGTCAACCGATCCAAGTCCAATTTGTTCGACTTGCAGGCCGATAGATCCTACTTGTTCAACCTGTACAGTAGTAAGTTTTATTGATGCGATAGATGAGATTCCATTAGTAGTTAATGGATTGAACGGAGGTACCACGGTTTCTGTATTGTTGAATGACAAATTACATGGTACATCTATAGTCGCTTCAGACGTGAATTTAAGTGCGGTTTATTTACCGACAGGAATGACATTAAATACCGATGGCACTATTAAAGTTAATACTGGTACTGCACCAGGGGTATATACTGTAATTTATAGTATATGTTCAAAAGCAATGGCAGCAGCCGGTACACCAATGTGTGATCAGGCTGAAGCAAAAATTACAGTAACAGCAACAGTTGAACCAATATTCGAAAATGGAACTATTGCATCAACAGGAGGAACTGTTTTCACAAATATTGCAAGTAACGATAAAGTAAATGGAGTTCCGGCAGTATTAGGAACTACAGGAAATGCTACAGTTGCGGTATCAGGAACATGGCCAACAGGAATTACTTTAGATCCGTTAACCGGAAAAGTAAGTGTTGCGGCAGGAACCACACCGGGAACTTATAATGTAGTGTATGAGTTATGTGACAAACTAAGTCCGGTAACTTGTGCGACTGTTTCGGATGAAATCAAAGTAACTCCAGTGGTAGAGCCAATATTCGAAAATGGAACTATTGCATCAACAGGAGGAACTGTTTTCACAAATATTGCAAGCAACGATAAAGTAAATGGAGTTCCGGCAGTATTAGGAACTACAGGAAATGCTGCAGTAGCAGTGTCAGGAACATGGCCAACAGGAATTACTTTAGATCCGTTAACCGGAAAAGTAAGTGTTGCGGCAGGAACCGCACCGGGAACTTATAATGTAGTGTATGAGTTATGTGACAAATTAACTCCGGCAACTTGTGCGACGGTTTCAGATGAAATCAAAGTAACTCCAGTGGTAGAGCCAATATTCGAAAATGGAACTATTGCGTCAACAGGAGGAACTGTTTTCACAAACATTGCAAGCAACGATAAAGTAAATGGAGTTCCGGCAATATTAGGAACAACAGGAAATGCTACAGTAGCAGTATCAGGAACATGGCCAACAGGAATTACTTTAGATCCGTTAACCGGAAAAGTAAGTGTTGCGGCAGGAACCACACCGGGAACTTATAATGTAGTTTATCAGTTATGCGACAAACTAACTCCGGTAACTTGTGCGACGGTTTCAGATGAAATCAAAGTAACGGCAATTGCAGGGACATCAATAATTGCAAATGATGATAATATTCCAAACGTAAATGGAATAACAGGAACACCAAATGCAGGGAATGTACTAGCTGGTAATCCAAATTCGGATACTTTAAATGGCGTACCAGTTGTGATTAGTCTGGTTGATTTAAAAGTGACAACACCGGCAGTTCCAAAAACATCAGGAGCAGCAGTTCCGGTAATTGACACTGCCACAGGAACAATAAGTGTTCCGGCTAATACACCGGGAGGTACCTATACATTAACGTACAGTATTTGTGAAAAATCAAATCTTTCAAATTGTGATGCTGCAACGGTAATCCTATTTGTATCAAGACCAAGTATTGCTTTAGTGAAAACGGCACATTTCAATGATGAAGATGGTGACGGTAATGCAAAAGTAGGGGAAACCATTACGTATAATTTTACAGCAACCAATACAGGAAATGTAGCGTTGACTAATGTTTATATAGTAGACCCGTTAACTGGAATTACCATGACCGGAGGCCCAATAAATTTAGCTGTGGGAGAAGAGGATAGTACTTCTTTTACAGGAACTTATTCGATCGTACAAGCTGATACTAATTCGGGAAGTATATCGAATCAAGCCGAAGTTTTTGGAACAAGTCCTGATCATATTGAAGTAAAAGACAAATCAGATGATAGTAGTGTATTGGGGGATAAACCAACTGTTTTATCGCTACAAGGTTGTGTAATTAAAGTATACAACGCGGTTTCTATAAATGGAGACAGTAAGAACGAGAGATTTTATATCCAGGGATTAGAATGTTATCCTGACAATACGGTTCAGATTTTTAACCGTTGGGGAGTTTTGGTTTTTGATCGTGATCATTACAATAATAATGATATTGTTTTTAGAGGTATTTCTGAAGGACGTGTTACAATTAAAGATTCAGATGGATTACCGGAAGGAACTTATTATTATATCATTAAATATAAAGACAACCAATCCAATCCACATCAGGAGGCGGGGTATTTATACCTGACCAAATAATATTCTGTACTAATAAAATGGCTTAGTCAATAGGCTAAGCCATTATTTAAAAATAAAATAAATGAAAAAATTAGTTTTAGTTTTATTGTTTTGTTCTACTGCAGGTTTTGCTCAGCAAGATGCGCAGTTTACACAATACATGTATAATACCATCAATATAAATCCTGCTTATGCCGGTTCTCGCGGAGCTATGAGTATTTTCGGATTGTATCGCACCCAGTGGGTTGGATTGGATGGCGCACCCGAAACCAGCAGTTTTTCGTTAAACACACCAATAAACAATAATGTAGGATTAGGAATATCGTTAGTCAATGATAAAATCGGACCAACAAATGAAAACAATATATCAGCTGATTTCTCTTACTCCATACAAACATCAGCAACCGCGAAACTTTCTTTTGGTATTAAAGGTTCTGCCAATATATTTAAGCTGGATCCTACAAAGTTAAATCCCGAACATCAGGGAGATACCCAGTTTCAGGATTTTCAGAATAAATTCGCTCCAAATATCGGAGCCGGAGTTTACTGGCATACGGATAAAGCTTATGTGGGATTATCTGTTCCTAATTTTATTCAAACTACCCGCTATGACGATAACGATTATTCCATCTATAAAGACCGTATTAACTATTATTTCATAGCTGGTTATGTATTTAATCTAAATCGTTATGAAACGATAAAATTCAAACCGGCTTTAATGACTAAAATGGTAGAAGGTTCACCATTACAAGTAGATGCATCGGCAAATTTTATGTTCAACGATAAATTTGTGATCGGAGTAGCTTACAGATGGAGCGCCTCTTTTAGTGCTTTGGCAGGATTTCAGATAACCGATAGCATGTATTTAGGGTATTCCTATGATCGCGAAACAACCCGATTAGTAAACTACAACTCAGGGTCGCATGAGATATTTCTGCGTTTTGAATTCTTAAAAAATTACAGCCGAATAACTTCACCTAGATTCTTCTAATTATGAAAATAAAAAAAATAGCATATACGGTCTTTCTGTCTTCCGTTTTTTTTAGTGGAATGGCACAAAAGTCAGGTTTAGACAAAGCTGATAAAAATTACAATCAGTATGCTTACATAGATGCAATTGCTACTTACGAAAAGGTAGCAGAAAAAGGATATAAAGAGGAAAAAATGCTCCAACGATTGGGTAACGCCTATTATTTTAATGGCGAGTTGGTGAGAGCATTAAAATGGTACAAAGCTCTTTTCGGAATGAATGATCAACAGGAATTTGAGTATTATTACCGATATGCTCAAACCCTAAAAGCAACTGGAAATTATACCAAAGCCGATAAAATATTAGAGCTTTTCAACCAAAAAGCAAGTACTGATAAAAGAGGATTGTTATTTGAAAAGAATAAAAATTATTTAGAGCAGATAAAAAACAATTCAGGGAGATTTGAAATAGCCGATGCCGGAATTAATTCAAGATACTCAGATTATGGAAGTTCTTTTTTAGATAATAAATTGGTATTTGCGTCTGCCAGAGACACGGGCGGAGTTGCCAAAGCAAAATTTAAATGGACCAATAAATCGTTTACAAATCTTTATTCGGCAGAATTAAACGCCGATGGCAGTGTTGGAATTCCGAAACGTTTTGAGAATAAAATCAATTCAAAATTTAATGAATCGACTCCCGTTTTTACAAAAGACGGATTAACGATGTATTTTACCAGAAACAATTTTCTAAACGGTACAAAAGGGACAGACGACAAAAAGGTCACTTTGTTAAAATTGTATAAGGCAAGTTACATAAAAGGTAAATGGACGAATATTGTTGAATTGCCTTTTAACAGTGATCAATACAGTGTGGCACATCCGACATTAAGTGTAGATGAAAAAAAGTTATACTTTGCTTCAGACATGCCGGGTACTTTTGGACAATCAGATTTGTATAGTGTGACGATTAATACGGATGGCAGTTTTGGTAAACCTGAAAACCTGGGAGCCGCAATTAATACTGAGGGAAGAGAAACTTTTCCTTTTATATCAGGAGACAATGAATTGTATTTTGCAAGCGACGGACGTCCGGGATTAGGAGGACTTGATGTGTATGTTTCGACTATTAAAAATGATTTGACTTTTAGCGAAGTTCAGAATGTTGGAGCTCCTATAAATACAAAAGTGGATGATTTTGGTTTTATAATAGACAGTAAAAGCAGAACCGGTTTTTTCTCCTCAAATAGAGATGGAGGACATGGTTACGATGATGTTTACCGTTTTTCGGAAACCAGAAAATTACCTTGTGAGGAGATCTTATCAGGAATTGTTATAGATGCCGAAACAAATTTGGTATTAGAGAACGCAAAAGTGAATTTATTGGACAATCAGCTTCAGATAATAGGTGAGGTAACAACCAAAGCCGATGGGAAGTATAGTTTTAAAGTAAATTGCAATAAAGAATACTTTGTTCGCGCTGCAAGACAAGATTATGATACTAATGAATTGCCTAAAGCGATCGATAAAACAAGTTTGACACTGCCTTTGAAAAAAACGCCTCAAAAAGTAGTCGAAAAAACGATTGAAAAATTGATTGTGGGTGACGATTTGGCGAAAATTTTACACATAAAAATGATTTACTTCGATTTAGGTAAATCGATTGTTCGAAAAGAGGCCGCCATTGAGTTAGAAAAAATCCGTCAGGTGATGATTCAAAATCCAAGCATGAAAATTGATGTTCGCTCGCACACAGACAGCAGACAAACACATGCGTACAATGAAAAACTATCCGACAGAAGGGCTAAAGCAACAGTGGCATGGTTGGTTAAAAAAGGAATAGCTGTTGATCGTATAACCGGAAAAGGATACGGAGAAACACAATTACTGAATAAATGTGCTGATGGCGTAAAATGTACTACAGAAGAACATCAGGCAAATCGAAGAAGTGAGTTCATTATTGTTTCGATGTAATAAAGAGTTAGCTTTTTTAATAAAGTTGAGTTAATTAAATTGTTATGAAAAGCTGCAGGGTAAATCCTGCAGCTTTTTTTTGTGCCGTACAGTCTGGAAAAAGATCCAATCGTATTAAGTTTTTATACAGATTAATTTATATTTTATTTATGACAAAACAGATTTCACTTTTTCAAAAGTGTTAAAATAATCGTTATATTTGATGTAGTTATTTGTTTTAAAGTGTTTTACGATAAATGACATACCAAATTCCCCTTTTACCAAATCCGCAACAGGTTTAGCATATTCTATTATTTAGGACTCAGATTACAATTTTTTTTAATTTAAATTAAATTCAGGTATGAAGTCATTTATGATAAATACTTTAATGGTAATTTTTATGATTCATTGTACGGGCATTTATGCACAGACGATTGGGCAAAATCAATTACCTACGGTATGGACTCTGGAACAATGCATCGCTTATTCCAAGCAGCAGAATATTCAAATTAACACCTTGCGTTTAACCACTAAAAGTACAGAGCAGGATTTATTACTTTCAAAAGCAGCCAGATATCCTAATCTTTCCGGTAATGCATCTCAAACGTTTACCAATGCTAAAAATGCAGATTTAGTGGTGGGAGGTTTTCAAACCCAGGCCAGTTTTGCCGGAAATTATTCTTTAGCTTCATCAATGGTTTTGTACAATGGGGGATATTTAAACAATGATGTCAAACAAAAAGAGCTGCTTACAAAGTCGGCACAATTTAACGCCGAAGCCGCTGAGAACGACATCACCATTCAAATCACACAAGCTTATCTTACCATTTTACTGACAAAAGAAAACAGCATTTATCTGAATGAGATTGTAGAAACTTCCAAGGCACAATTGAAATTGGGAGAGCTAAAATACAATGCTGGAAGTATCGCCAAAAAAGATTTTGTTTTGCTGAAAGCACAATTGGCAACAGACAATTACAATTTAATTTCGGCACAGAATCTGGAACGTCAGAATACCTTAACACTAAAACAATTGCTGCAGCTTCCGTCAGGTTACAATTTGAATATCCGAAAACCGGAAAGCCTCGTTACCACTTTTCCGGTGGAGAATTTAGAACAAGCCCAAAAAATAGCATTAGAACAAAGACCTGAAATAAAAAGCAGTCAGTTAGAAAAAGAAGCGGCAGATTTAGAATTACTAAAATCCAGAGCAGGTTTTAAACCCACACTTAGTGCAAGCGGAACTTTGGCTTCAGGTTATTCAGACAACCAAAGTACACCATATCCGTCACAGATCGATAATAATTTTTATCAGCGATTGGGGCTTTCCTTATCGATTCCGGTATTTACAAATCGGATAGTGAAAACCGGAGTTGAAAAATCGAAGATCGCGATCGATCAGTCAAAACTTAATTTAACCAATGCAGAAACGGTACTTTCACAAAAAGTAGAACAGGCGTACATCAATGTTCTTAATGCACAATCTCAGTTTACAGCTGCACAGGAACAGCTTGATGCAAATAATGAAAATTACCGAATTGCCAGCGAACAATTAAGATTAGGTGGAATTAGTACTGTAGATTATCTGTTGCAGAAGAATTTATACATTCAGGCCTTTCAGAATTTTATACAAGCAAAGTACAATGCGGTCGTGAGTCTAAAAATATACGATTTCTATAAAGGAGATCCAATCAAACTATAAAAAGAGTAAAATGAGAAAAAGTAAATTAATCATCATAAGCATCATTGGAGCATTACTGATAGGATGTATAGGATACTTTGTTTTTCATAAAGAAGGAAATAATGTCGAGTTAATTACCGAAAAACCTCATTATGGAGATATTGCCACCAGTGTAACGGCAACCGGAAAAATACAGCCCGTAGATACTGTTGCAGTAGGAACTCAGGTTTCGGGTACCATACAAAAAGTATTTGTCGATTTTAATTCCGTAGTAAAAAAAGGACAGTTGTTGGCACAGATTGATCAGTCATTGCTTCTTGCCCAGGTACAGCAAATTACAGCCAATTTACAGGTAGCAAAGAATAATTTGAGTTACCAGCAATCTAATTTTAACAGACAAAACGAATTATACAAGGCAGGAGGTATTAGCAGGGCCGATTTTGAAACCGCAAGAAATCTTTATGATGTTGCAAAAGACAATGTCAATAGTGTAGCGGCGCAGCTAAGATCCGTACAGAAAAGCCTTTCTTTTACAACCATTTTTTCGCCTATAGACGGAACTGTTTTATCGCGAAAAGTAAGCGAAGGACAAACGGTAGCTGCCAGCCTGAACACACCAACATTGTTTAGTATAGCCAAAGACCTTACCAAAATGCAG
Organism: Flavobacterium sp. WG21; assembly: GCF_000335775.1. NCBI lineage: Bacteria > Pseudomonadati > Bacteroidota > Flavobacteriia > Flavobacteriales > Flavobacteriaceae > Flavobacterium > Flavobacterium sp. WG21. The sequence continues at coordinate 13,457 of NZ_AMYW01000047.1, read as the reverse complement.
GTTCAGGCCTCTGTTGATGAAGCTGACGTGGGCAATGTAAAAGTTGGTGAAAAAGCAACATTTACCGTAGATGCTTTTCCGGACGATGTGTTTAAAGGAACCGTAATCGAAGTGCGTTTGCAGCCTACTATTTCGTCTAATGTCGTGACTTATACTACAATAATCAATGCACCCAATGACGATTTAAAACTTAAGCCCGGTATGACGGCCAATATCATTATCTATACCAACGAAGTAAAAAACACTTTACTCATTTCGGCAAAGGCAATCGCTTTTCAACCAGATTCGACTTTAGGAAAACAGTTTAAGATTAGAAATATTTTTCAGGGTAAACACAAAGGAGGTAAAGGGTATCGCAATAAAGAAGGAGGAAATACAAATTCTAATCTTAAAGTTCCCGACAGTATCGATCATAAAAAAGCAATCGTATGGCAAAGAGTAGGAGATTCAATTGTACCCAAACACATAAAAATTGGGTTGGACGACGATATAAACATACAGGTAATTAAAGGACTATCGGTACAAGATGAAATTATCACAGGAGTTAACGCGTCGAAACAATCTAAAAGTTCTAAAGCGACAGATTCCAGTCCGTTTATACCAAAACGTGGCGGAGGCGGAAAAAGATAATAATAGTGTAAGGATACAAAGCAAACAATCATGGGAAGAAAAATTCTTGAAATACAAGACTTAACAAGAGAGTTCACGATGGGGGCTGAGATTGTCAGAGCGCTAAAAGGAATTTCATTTGATGTAATAGAAGGAGAGTTTCTAACCATTATGGGAAGCAGCGGTTCCGGAAAAACAACCTTGCTCAATATTTTAGGCTGTTTGGATAAACCAACTGACGGCAATTATTTATTAGATCAGGTGAATGTTAAATCATTGTCTAAAAATGAATTGGCAGCATTGCGAAATACCAAAATTGGGTTTATCTTTCAATCGTATAATTTATTAGCGCGAACATCCGCAATAGAAAATGTAGAACTTCCATTATTGTACAATTCTAAAGTATCTACAAAAGAGAGAAGAGAAAAAGCAATTCATGCCCTTGAAGCTGTAAAACTGGCAGATCGTCTGGACCATTTTCCCAATCAGCTTTCGGGTGGGCAGCAGCAAAGAGTAGCGATCGCCAGAGCACTGGTCAATGATCCCGTTATGATTCTTGCCGATGAAGCAACAGGAAATTTAGATACAAGAACCTCGTATGAAATCATGGCTTTAGTTCAGGAATTAAATACACAAGGAAAAACAATAATATTTGTAACTCATGAGCCAGATATAGCAGCCTTTAGCAACAGAACCGTGATGCTTCGGGACGGAAGAATCATGAAAGATTTTACTAATCCAAACATAAAATCGGCCAAACAAATGCTGGCAGATTTTCATGTAGACGAAGATTATAAATATGAAAATAGCTAATCTTTTTCTGATCGCCCTAAAAGCACTGCGTCGTAATAAACTTAGAGCATTACTAACCATGCTTGGAATTATTATCGGAGTGGCTTCCGTAATTGCAATGGTGGCCATTGGACAAGGATCCAAAAAAAGCATACAGGATCAATTGTCCAGTATGGGATCAAACATGATTACAATTCGCCCCAACAGTAATGTGAGTGCAGGAGCCCGTTTAGACATATCCAGTGTGCAAACTCTTACACTTAGCGATGTAGAAGCCCTTAAAAAAGAATCCAAACATCTCAATGCAATTTCACCGGCAGTATCCAGTAAAGGACAAGCCATCAATGGCGCACTAAATTGGCCTACAAGCATGCAGGGAGTTAGTGTTGATTATCTAAAAATCAGGGACTGGCCAGTAAAAGAAGGAATTGCCTTTAGAGAATCTGATATACATACTGCAAATAAAGTGTGTCTCATTGGGCAAACAGTAGCCGATAACATTTTTCCCTATGGGGTAAATCCAATCGGACAAATAATCCGCTTTAATAAAATTCCTTTCAGAATTATTGGTCTCCTCGAATCCAAAGGTGAGAATGCATTCGGACAGGATCAGGACGATGTGATTATTGCGCCCTTTACCACCGTGCAAAAAAGAATAACAAACTCTATTTATTTGCAGAATATTTATGCTTCAACTGCTGATGAAAGTCAGACTCAGTTGGCAACTGATGAGATCGAACAAATTATGCGAACGGCACATCGACTGAAAGCCAAAGACGAAGATGATTTTTCAGTACGAACACAGGCTGAATTAATCAATACTTTTAGCTCTACAAGCCAGCTACTGACCGTATTATTAACGGCAATTTCCGGAATTTCATTATTAATTGGCGGTATCGGAATTATGAACATCATGTACGTGTCGGTAACCGAGAGAACCAAAGAAATTGGACTGCGAATGTCAATTGGAGCAAATGGAAAAGATATTCTATTGCAATTTTTAGTCGAAGCCATATTAATTAGTCTCACTGGCGGATTAATCGGGATAGTAGTGGGAATAGTTGCTTCTGAGCTGATACAGTTTTTTCTGCATTGGCCCACTTTAATTTCAGAATCTTCTGTAATTCTTTCCTTTTTGGTTTGTGCTATTACAGGTATTTTTTTCGGATACTATCCTGCATTAAAAGCATCGAGATTAGATCCAATTGAAGCCTTACATTTTGAATAAGAATAAAATTTAATATTTAGGATTTGTGTTACTTTTTTAACTGGTAAGGTCAAAGTAAAATGAGCTTGTCATTAACAACAGAAAAATAATTTTAAACTATAAAAAGATATAAACTGTGAGTACAACAGAATTTCTAACCCGACTTATAATTGCACTGTTTGCCGGACTAATTATTGGTTTCGAAAGACAGTGGCACCACAAAGAAACCGGTTTAAAAACCAATATGCTGGTAGCAACAGGAGCAGCGGCATTTGTTTTATTATCGATTAAAGTGGCTGCGACAGCACCCAATATCGATGTAACCCGTATTACAGCTCAGGTCGTTATGGGAGTTGGTTTTTTAGGCGCTGGAGTTATATTTAGGGAAGGGCCCAATGTACACGGTTTGAATTCTGCAGCGACCATATGGTGCAGTGCTGCTATTGGCTGTATTGCCGCATCAGGTTATTTCATAGAAGCGCTAATTTGCACATTCCTGGTTACAATTGTCAACACAGTTCTCGAACCAATCGAAAGATGGCTTCGAAATCGAAAATAAAGACCAATTTTAACTGTTTGTTAGATTTAAAATGTAAGCTGTAAAATGTGAAATGTGAAATGTGCCAGATCGTAATACCTCATGATAATTTTCGCACACTTCGTGATTAAAGGCAGCACATGAGATAGTTTGTAGTTTATAGTTTTCAGTCTCAGTCTCAGTTTACAGTTTACACATCCTACGTTTCACAGTAAACACAACTTAATTCTACAGTATATACATTCCAGAAATCACATCTCGCATTTCACATTTCACATTTTACAGTGAACATAATTCATAATTCAAAACTCCCTCTCCTCACCACTTATTCCAAACAAAGTACTATTTATTACATTATTACTGCTGCTTGTTAATTATGAGTAATTAGCGGTAAATGAGTGTGTTAAATTTGTATCTGAATTTAAAGATGGAGTAAATATGAGGAAGATAATTTGGAGTGTTATTTGGTTAGTTCCGGCAGTCGTAATGTGCCAGACAGGTGCCCCAAAACACCGTACAGACACACATAAAGAAATGTCTGTTATAGCATCACATTTAGATCTAATTTGTAAAAGTAAAGAAATAATGATACCACGAACAACATTAAAAAGCAGATTTGACAAGTCTACGGTTGTAGGCAGAGATACCAAATTCATTTTGGTTTTTAATACAGCAAAAAACACACAAATTTTACCGGGTTATTATTATTGGTACGAAAATAAATGGAACAATTTGAAAAACCTGACCGAAGAAAACGGTTTGCCAAAAGATAATGGAAAAGCAGGGGATCTCTTTTTTGACTATTCTACAAAAGATGTGTACTTTTATAATGGATCGATGTGGCTTTCAATGACAACAAGCGACGAAACCTTTTATGAGGCAGTATTTGAAAACAAAAGCGGTGTTTTAAAATATAAGAATAGTGTAGGAGAAAAGGTTGTGATTAATCTTCCTCAGTTAGTGCCGAACTTTAATTACCCAAAAACAGTTTCATTGAATGCAGGAAAAGAAACCCTTAATTTTATAGACAGCAGCGGAAGACTCACCGTTCTGAAACTGGATATTCTACTGGCCAAAAGCCAAAATACAAATTTAACCTCAACATTTTAAGTAAAGCCAATTCATAAGAATCTAATAATTATATTATACCCGACAGGTTTTAAAACCTGTCGGGTATATTTTTTTATAAATGATTTGTATATCTATGAAACGTTAGATGTTAGATGTGAATGCAAACTGAAAGACAGGACCATTAACAATTAACAATTAACAATTATCAATTAACCATTATCAATTAACCATTATCAATTAACCATTATCAATTAACAATTATCAATTAACAATTATCAATTAACAATTATCAATTAACAATTATCAATTAACAATTAACAATTAACAATTAACAATTAACAATTATCAATTATCAATTATCAATTATCAATTATCAATTGCAATTTACATCTAACACACTTTTGTTTTGCTATTACAAATAAATGTATTAATTTTGCAGTCCTTTTGGCAAAGAAGAGTTTCCTTTAGGTATCAACTATTTATGTAAAACAACTTCTGTATTTTCTACTGCTTTATGAAACTCGAGAGAAACAGAATACAAATTTTTTATCAGCATGTCTGAACAATTAAAATCACAAGAAGAGTTTTTAGCAAATTTTAACTGGCATAACTTCCAAGAAGGAATTGATGCAGTTGATGAGAAAAACTTATTAGAATTCGAAGAACTAGTTTCAAAAACTTTCATCGCTACAGATCAGGAAGAAGTAGTAGAAGGTGTAGTTGTTAGAATTACAGATAGAGACGTTATCGTTGATATCAACGCAAAATCGGAAGGTGTTATTTCTTTAAACGAATTCCGTTACAACCCAAACTTAAAAGTAGGTGACAAAGTAGAAGTATTAATCGACATCCGTGAGGACAAAACAGGTCAATTAGTATTATCTCACAGAAAAGCTCGTACTATTAAATCATGGGATAGAGTTATTGCTGCAAACGAAACAGGTGAAATCGTTAATGGTTTTGTAAAATGCAGAACTAAAGGTGGTATGATCGTTGACGTTTTTGGTATTGAAGCTTTCTTACCTGGATCTCAAATTGACGTTAAGCCAATTAGAGACTACGATGTATATGTAAACAAAATGATGGAATTCAAAGTGGTAAAAATTAACCACGAATTCAAAAACGTTGTTGTATCTCATAAAGCACTTATCGAGGCTGATATCGAAGTACAGAAAAAAGAAATCATCGGTCAATTACAAAAAGGACAAGTATTAGAAGGTGTTGTTAAAAACATTACTTCTTATGGTGTGTTCATTGACTTAGGTGGTGTTGACGGATTAATTCACATTACTGACCTTTCTTGGAGCAGAATCAACCACCCAAGTGAAGTTCTTGAATTAGACCAAAAATTAAACGTTGTAATCCTTGATTTCGATGATGAGAAAACAAGAATTCAATTAGGATTGAAACAATTAAACGCTCACCCATGGGATGCTTTAGATGCTAACTTAACAATTGGTGATAAAGTAAAAGGTAAAGTAGTTGTAATCGCTGATTACGGTGCTTTCATCGAAGTTGCTGAAGGTGTTGAAGGTTTAATCCACGTTTCTGAAATGTCATGGTCTACTCACTTGCGTTCTGCTCAGGACTTCGTGAAAGTTGGAGATGTTGTTGAAGCAGTTATCTTAACTTTAGACAGAGACGATCGTAAGATGTCATTAGGTATCAAACAATTGACTCAAGATCCATGGACTGACATTACTTCTAAATACCCAGTAGGTTCTAAACATACAGGTATCGTTAGAAACTTTACAAACTTTGGTATTTTCGTAGAATTAGAAGAAGGAATTGATGGATTAATCTACATTTCTGACCTTTCTTGGACTAAGAAAATCAAACACCCATCTGAATTTGTAAATGTTGGTGAGAAACTTGATGTAGTTGTATTAGAATTAGATGTTGAAGGACGTAAATTATCTTTAGGTCACAAACAAACTACTGCTAATCCTTGGGATCAATACGAAGATTCTTTCGCTGTAGGAACTATCCACAATGGTGAAATTTCTGAAATCGTTGACAAAGGAGCTACTGTAGAATTCGGAGATGATATCGTTGCTTTTATTCCAACTCGTCACCTTGAAAAAGAAGACGGAAAGAAATTGAAAAAAGGTGATACTGCTGATTTCAAAGTAATCGAATTCAACAAAGAATTCAAAAGAGTAGTAGCTTCTCACACTGCTATCTTCCGTGAAGAAGAAGAGAAAAACGTGAAAGCTGCAACTGAAAATACTTCATCTGCATCTACTACAAATGCACCAGCAGCAACTTTAGGAGATAACAATGATGTATTAGCTGCTTTAAAAGCTAAAATGGAAAAAACAGAGAAAAAATAATTCTTAGTTTTCTCTAAATAGAAAGTCCCACAGTAATGTGGGACTTTTTTTTGTTCCGGTATTTTTGAAAGAATAAATTTTAACAGAAAAAGTTGTGTTATAGGTTTGAAAACTTATTTTTGTATGAAAATACCACCTATGAAGAAACTCTACTTTTTAGTTCTTGCTTTATGTTTTTTTAATGCTTTGAAAGCGCAAAATGTGAATATTCCCGACAAACGTTTCAAGGATATGCTCCTTAGAACTCCGGGTATAATTAACAACATTGGAGTTTTTAAAGATTTAGAGGGAAAGCCATTAAAAATTGATGCGAATAATGATGGCGAAATACAGGAGAGCGAAGCTTTGCAGGTGAGCTACATAGATGTTCACGGTGATGGCGCCAATGGATTTATTCTATCATTAGACGGAATTTCTAAATTTACTAATCTTAGAACATTAATCTGCGACAAACACAAAATTTCGAGTTTGAATATCGCTCCTTTAACAAAACTCGAAACTCTAATTTGTAATAATAATAGAATCAATGCTTTGTTTACAGGGAATCAGACCGAACTTCTTAGTTTAAATTGTTCCTATAATTCCATAAATGGTTTGGATTTAACCTCTTCAACTAAACTTAAAGAGGTTAATTGTGGAAAAAATCCGCTTTATGCAGTGGATATAAGCGGATTGACTAATCTAAAAACCTTGGCCTGTGACGAAACGAAACTTAGCTCTTTAAACCTTAACGGTTTAGTAAGTCTTACCTCTGTAAATTGTGAAGAAAACCTTCTGACATCTTTAGACGTGAGTAATCTGGTAAATCTGGAAGCGCTTGATTGTTCCTATAATAAATTAGAAACAATAAAATTTGGAAATTTACCTAAGCTAAAAACTTTATATTGTTATGTCAATCAATTGACTTCATTTCAATCTACCGGATTAGAGAATCTGGAATCATTAAGCTTAAATTATAATAAAATCAATTCGTTAGATTTGAGTAAATTATCAAAACTCGAATTTTTAGGCGCAGCAGGCAATCAGTTAACTGCGTTAAAGTTAACAGATTTGCCAAAATTTGCTTCGCTTCAGGCTGAGAATAATCTACTTCAGGAAGTGGATATAACAAATTGCCCAAATCTTGTCGTTTTGGTTTTGTATAATAATAAATTGATTTCGGTAGATATCAGTCAATTTAAGAAACTGACAAGCTTGAGTCTTGATACCAATCCCGATTTAGTGAGTTTATCTCTGAAAAACGGATCTCCTGATAAACAGCTGTATGCAGATATCACCAAATGCCCAAATCTGAGATACATCTGTACCGATGATTTTAAACTAAAAACAATTCAGGACTTAGTAAATAAGCTTGGATATACAAATTGTAATGTGAACAGTTATTGTTCTTTTGTTCCCGGAGGTGATTTTTATACCGTAAGCGGAACAAGTAAGTATGATGAAAATGCTAATGCCTGTGGTACAGGAGGTATTATTTTTCCGGATTTAAAATTTTCCGTAAAAAGCAGTACGACTAACGGAGAGTTGATTTCTAATAATTTAGGTTCTTATTCTATAGCTGTAGGAGCAGGGAATTACACAATTACACCACAGCTGGAAAATCCGGATTATTATAAGGTAACCCCAACAAGTATTAATACCCTTTTTTCGAAAGAAGCAAGTAGTTCTGTTGTTCAAAATTTTTGCATTACCGCAAATGGTTCTCATCCTGATTTAGAGATCGCTCTTATTCCTGTAGAGGCTGCAAGACCTGGATTTAAGGCAAAATATAAATTAGTGTACAACAATAAGGGAACAATGACGCAGTCAGGCTTGATTAAATTGACTTTTGATGACGCAGTTTTAGAATGTCTTTCTTCAAATCCTTCTTTTAACACCAAATCTGTAAATAATTTAGAATGGAGTTTTGTCGATTTAAAGCCATTTGAAAGCAGAGAAATTGTATTTACTTTGATTACTAACAGGCCGACAGATGTTCCTTCGGTAAACAATGGCGATATTTTAAAATTTGTTGCATCAATTGATTCCGAAAAAATAGATAAAACACCGTTAGATAATATCTTTTACTTAAATCAAACGGTATTGGGGTCGCTTGATCCAAACGACAAAACGTGTTTAGAAGGTTCCGTCATCACTCCTAGTTTAATAGGAGAGTATGTGCATTATCTGATTCGTTTTGAAAATACCGGAACATTTGCTGCAGAAAACATTGTAGTAAAAGACATGATCGATCTGACAAAATTTGATATTGCGACTTTAGTACCAACAAGTTCAAGTCACACATTCGTAACTAAAATTTCAGAAGGGAATAAGGTAGAATTTATTTTTGAAGGTATCAATCTTCCCTTTGATGATGCCAATAATGACGGTTATGTAGCGTTTAAAATCAAAACAAAACCAACCCTAAAAGTAGGAGACACATTTGAAAACGATGCTAATATTTATTTTGATTATAATTTTCCGATTTTAACCAATAAAGCAACTTCTACCTTTAAAAATATAACCTTAGGAACAGAGGATTTCGATTTTGCTGCTTATTTTACAGTATTTCCAAACCCTGCGGTTGATGTTTTAAACATTAATACGAATCAGGATATAGAGATACAGTCATTAACGGTTTACGATATTCTAGGACAATTGGTAATAGCGGTTCCAAATGCGAAATCAGCTTCTACCGTTGATGTTTCAAGGCTTACAACGGGGAGTTATTTTATAAAAGTAAAATCAAACAAAGGAAATTCAGGTTTTAAGTTCATCAAAAATTAAAAAAATCAATATAATTAAGAAGAAGTCCCACAGCAATGTGGGACTTTTTTTTGTTTTAAAGTGAAGTTCATTTTTTCTGAATTCTGTATTATTTCGACTCGGGAATAGTCGTGATCGTGTTTTACGATCAAATGTTTTATAATATTCATATTGGCTGCAATTTTATATTCGTATTAGATATAGCTGTGGATTTTGCCTGATCTTCAACTTTCGAGCCTGCTTTTTTTATCTAAAAACTAAAAAGTTTCTAAGGTTATGAAGGAAGTAATTGGATGAATTTACAAAAGAGTTTTTTCAATTTAAACGAGGATTATTAAAATTTATAATGACCACTTGTTACAGCATTATACCACTTATAACACAATAGATTATGAATGACCATATTGAAGCTATTTTTGAGTAATATTCTTGTTAAAGATTGGTTTCGAGAGGTGTTTTTATATCATCTACTTTCAGCTTTCCTGCTTTATATCTTAACTATCTGTCAGAAGAATTAATGCAAAATCAGTAAAAATTTTTAAAACAAAAGCCAGAGAAAAATGAAGAATACATTATTTAATTTATTTATTAGTTTATTGTGCTTATCGCCATTAGCAGGGTATAGTCAGACAAGTACACCTTCAGATTGTGGAGTACCAAGTGGAGGAATTACGCTTTCGACAGTTGAAGCACAACCAGGAGAAACTATTGATTATTGGATAGAATCTAAAAATATTCCTAAAACTTATCAGCCAAGTCCTATTTTTACGGGGCTTCCTGCTGGTAGTTATAATTATGGTTTTAGAAGATCATCCGCTTCATCTATGACTGAATTCTTTGGAGGTACATTAGTAGTAACTAATATTCCAATTCCACCCCCAACGGGTCCCCTTGTGCAGAAATTTTGCGCTGCCAACAATCCTACAATGGCTAGTTTGGTGACCAATGAACCGGGAGTTATTTGGTACGATGCGCCAACCGGCGGAAGAGTAATTCCACAAACAACGATGTTACCTGTAGAATTATCAGAAGATTATGATGGTATTGTGGCTCTGTTTTGGGGCGCTTTAAGGGTAGGTACTTGCGAGAGCACTACACGATTTCAAGTAGAGGTTAATATAGGAGTTCCTAAAACGCCAGTAGGCGCTGCAGTACAGGTGTTTTGTAAAGCTAGCAAAGCTACAATAGCAAGTTTAGTGACCAATGAACATGATGTAATTTGGTATGATGCAGCTGTTGATGGAAATGTTATTACCTCCTCGACTCCTTTAGAAAACAATAAAATTTATTATGGGTCTTCAAAATTTGGAACTTGTGAGAGTTCAAAACGTTTGGCAGTGACGGTAAGTTTAAGCGATCCGCAAACACCAACGGGAGCTGCAACACAAGAATTTTTGAAAGCGGCGAATTCTAAAGTGGCTGATTTGAAAACTAACGAATCAGATGTAGTTTGGTACGACGCTTCGGTTGACGGTAAACTTATAGATTATAAAACAGTGTTAACCGATGGAAGTATTTATTATGGGGCTTTAAAAGTGAGTACGTGTGAGAGTCCGGCCCGTTTGGCGGTAACAGTTAGTATGAAAACCCTGGGAATTCAGGATTTTGAGTTTTCCAATTATTTTGTTCTTTATCCAAATCCCGTGTCAGATGTTTTGACTATTAAAACGAAACAAGAAGCAGAAATACAATCGTTAGAAGTTTATGATATTTTTGGCCAGTTGGTAATAGCGGTTCCAAATGCGAAATCAGTTTCGACCGTTGATGTTTCAAGGCTTACAACGGGGAGTTATTTTATAAAAGTGAAATCAAACAAAGGAAATTCAGGTTTTAAGTTCATCAAAAATTAAAAAATCAATATAATTAAGAAGAAGTCCCACAGCAATGTGGGACTTTTTTTTGTTTCATAGGTTTGGTCAGTTCGAGCGGAGTCGAGAACTTTTGTATGGGAACTTATAATTTTTTTTCGACAGTAATTATGTAAATAAAACCTTAAAAAACCATTTATTACAGTGTTTTTACCAGTTATTACAAGTAGCGCAAAGAAGTTTTTTCTCCAACTATATTTACGTAATATTCTTACAATAAAAGAGTGTTTTTTTTAACTTATTAGAAAAGGAAAAATTATGAAAAATTTAAAATGCAGAGAAAAATGAAAAGTACATTACTTAAAATGATTATTGTTTTGTTGTGCTTGTTGTCTTTAAAAGGGCACAGTCAGCTTGTAGTTATTAATGCTGATTGTAAAGGGGCTGGGTCTATTGAATTTCCTCAGATTGTACCAGCCGATAAGAATATGACGGTTAATTATATTGTAGAGAAACAAAACGAAAATGGAGACTTTTCCACTATGACTAATAGTATGTATGAGTGGCAGTTTTGGGCTGGGGTAGGTTCTTACCGATGCAGTTATGAGACTTATTATTATGATAGGACTGCACAGGCGAAGAGTGGTCTTGAAACTCATCCGATGGGTATCGTAACAATTACAAAAGATAGTGATACAAAACCGCCCACAGGTAAGTCAACACAGTATTTTTTGGGTTCTTCTTCTCCTACTGTAGGAAGTTTAAGGGTTTGGGTAGATGGGGGCTATATAAATGAGATATGGTACGATGCGGCTACCGGAGGAAACGTATTGGCGAGAACGACTCTTTTAGAAAACAATAAAACCTATTATGTCTCTAGCAAGGCTGGGAATGGTTGTCCTGAAAGCACAGCAAGATTTGCAGTAACGGTGAAATTAATTAATCCGCAAGCGCCAACGGGAAGTACTTCACAGTCGTTTTGCGCAGATAGTAATCCTACGGTGGCCAATTTGGTAACCAATGAAACAAGCGTGGTCTGGTACGATGCATCAGCTGGCGGAAATGTTGTACCCTCAACAACCCCCTTAGTAAATGGAACTACTTATTATGGAGCAATAGAAGAAAGTTTTTATAATGAATATACTGTATATTCTTTAAAATCTTTTGTGAGTCCAACACGTTTGGCGGTAACAGTAGCTATTAGTAATAATCCAGCGGCACCAACGGGTATTACATCACAAACCTTTTGTGCTAGTACTAATGCTACAGTAGCGAGTTTATCAGCCACAGGAACCGCTATAAAATGGTACGATGCAGCTATAGGAGGTAATGTTGTAACATCAAGTACAGCTTTAACTAACGGAACGATTTATTATGCTTCACAAACCGTAAATGGCTGTGAGAGTACAACTCGATTGGCGGTTACAGCAACCATTAATAATCCAGCGGCACCAACGGGTATTACATCACAAACCTTTTGTGCGAGTACTAATGCTACAATAGCGAGTTTATCAGCCACAGGAACCGCTATAAAATGGTACGATGCAGCTATAGGAGGTAATGTTGTAACATCAAGTACAGCTTTAACTAATGGAACGATTTATTATGCTTCACAAACCGTAAATGGCTGTGAGAGTACAACTCGATTGGCGGTTACAGTAACGATCAGCGATCCACAAACGCCAACAGGAACAGCTGCACAGGAATTCTGTAAATCTGCAAATGCTACCGTGGCAAGTTTACAAACCAATGAGAGTGGAGTGATATGGTACAATAAGGCAACTGATGGAACTATTGTAGCTCAAACCACTGCATTAGTCAATGGAACGACCTATTATGGTTCTGTTTTAAATAATAATGGTTGCGAGAGTTTTATAAGATTGGCGGTAACAGTAACGATCAGCGATCCACAAACGCCAACAGGAACAGCAAGCCAGGAATTTTACAAAAGTAGCAATGCTACCGTAGCAAGTCTGGTGACTAATGAAAGGGGTGTTACTTGGTTCGATGCGGCGACAGCAGGTAATGTTGTACCCTCAACAACTATATTGACAAACGGGACAACATATTATGGTTCGCTAAAAACAGGAACTTGCGAAAGTCCAACACGTTTGCCAATAACCATAAAACTTAAAGAAGATCCAAAAACAGCAACGACAACTAATCCTACGCAGGAATTTCTGAATTCGAAAAACCCTACAGTAGCTGATCTGAAAGTGAATGAATCCAATGTAGTTTGGTACGACGCCCCGGTTGGCGGTAATCGTGTAGACCCTGCAACAGCATTAGTTGACGGAAAAACTTATTATGGAGCTACAAAAGATGGTGATGTAGAAAGCCCGACACGTTTGGCT
>NZ_AMYW01000046.1:0-24140 GCF_000335775.1 Flavobacterium sp. WG21 | reverse complement strand
CCTGAAACCTGAAACCTGAAACCTGAAACCTGAAACCTGAAACCTGAAACCTGAAACCTGAAACCTGAAACCTGAAACCTGAAACCTGAAACCTGAAACCTGAAACCTGAAACCTGAAACTGTTTACCAGCCTCCACTAGAACCTCCTCCAGAGAAGCCTCCTCCGCCAAAACCTCCGCCAAAGCCACCTCCACCTCCGGATGATCCTCCGCCGAAGCCTCCAAATCCGCCTCCGCCGCTTCTTCCAAGATTGCTTAGAATGATGACATCGAGCAGGCTAGGGCCGCCGCCTCCGCTATTATTGCCTGAATTACCTCCGCCGCCTCTTTTATTTCGGGACAGTAAAATTAATACAATTACGACAATTATAATAAAAGGCAGGATTGGAAAATCTTTTCCTTTGGTTTGTTTGCGCTCGCCTTTGAATTTTCCTTTAAAAACATCAATGATAGCATCTGTTCCTTTGTCAAGTCCGTTGTAAAAACTTCCGGCTTTGAATTCCGGAATAATTATATTTCGGATGATTGTTCCGCCAATTCCGGCAGTCAATCGGTCTTCGAGACCATAACCGGGATTTATGGCAATTTTTTTCTCCTTTTTTGCCAGCAGGATAATAACACCATTATCGTCTTTTGCAGTTCCTCCAATTCCCCAGGTTTGTCCCCATTTGGTTGCTAACTGACTTACATCTTCACCTTTTAAACTTTCGATCGTAATGACTACAATTTGAGTAGTAGTGGAGTCAGAATAACGAATTAGTTTTTGTTCCAGCTGAGATTTTTCAGATGCATTTAAGATGTTGGCATAATCGTAAACCGAAGTTTGTAAACTGGGTTTTTCAGGTATTGTAAATTGTGCAAAAATACTGTTGCAGGTAACAAGCGCGATAAACAAAAGAGTAAACTGAAAAATTCTGTTGGAATTTGAGATTTTGTATTTGGAAATTTTCATTATTTATCCTTTTGATATTTCGTTTGATAATTCGTTGGTGTCACCTTCAGACCACGGAAAGTATTTTTTCAATTGTTCACCGGCATTCAAAATACCATCAACAATGCCTTGTTTGAAGTTTCCTGATTTAAATTGTAGAATCATGGCATCTTTGGTACAGTCCCAAAAATCAGGAGTAACCACATCATTTATGCCTTTGTCTCCGCAAATTGCAAAAGTTTTATCAGCAACGGCAAAGTAAAACAAAACCCCATTTTGAAGCTGGGTTTCGTGCATTTTTAATTCATGAAAAACTTCCAAAGCCCTGTCAAAAGGAGCTTTAGAAGTTGTTTGTTCTATATGTACTCTAATTTCGCCAGAAGTATTATTTTCGGCCACACGAATAGCTTCAACAATATCTTGTTCTTCTTCTTTGGATAAAAAATCTTCTACTTTTGACATTGAAATAATTTTAGAGTTTAGATTGTTGACTTTAGATTATGATCTAAAAAAAGGTTTTAGAATTTTACTTCAACCGGTTTGTCTGCACCTTCAACAGCATTAAAGTATGCTTTTTCTTTAAATCCAAACATACCTGCAAATAGACTATTTGGGAATGTTTTGATGTGGTTGTTGTATGGTTTTACTGCTTCGTTGAAACGTGTTCTTGCGGTTAAAATCTGATTTTCAGTACTAGCCAGTTCGTCTTGTAATTTCAAGAAGTTTTCGTTTGCTTTTAATGTTGGATATTGCTCAACAGAAACCAATAATCTTGATAAAGAAGAAGATACACCGCTTTGAGCTTTGTTGAATTCAGCAAGTTGTTCCGGTGTAATATTCGTAGGATCTACGGTTACGCTTGTTGCTTTTGCACGAGCTTCGATAACAGCTGTTAAAGTTGATTTTTCGAAATCGGCAGCGCCTTTTACCGTGTTTACTAAATTTCCAATAAGGTCATTACGTCTTTGGTAAGCTGTTTGAACATCTCCCCAGGATTGCTCTACAGTTTGGTTTAATGTTACCGCAGTATTGTTAATCCCTTTAACCCAGCTGTAAATTCCAATAAGTACAACTGCTCCAATAATCCAAGGCAAAAATCTTTTCATGTGTATTTAATTTAAGTTTGTTTCTGATTTAATTAATAGGTTATAATTCGTTCTTAATATCGATTAATTGTGTTTTAATGGTCTCTAATTTACGTATTATTTCGAATTTATCTAATGTTTTCTTTTGTCCTTCTTTCAAATGTGTTTTGGCCCCTTCAAGTGTAAAACCTCTTTCTTTAACCAAATGATAGATCAATTGTAAGTTGGTGATATCTTCGGGTGTAAACATTCTGTTGCCTTTGGCATTCTTTTTTGGTTTCAAAATGTCAAATTCGCTGTCCCAAAACCGAATCAATGATGCATTGACATTAAAAGCTTTGGCTACTTCGCCAATGCTGTAATATCGTTTATCTTTTGAAAGCTCAATATGCATGTTTCTTAATTTTCTATATTTATTCCAAAAATACTACTTTTTGCAGTATTAATCTAATGACTGATTTTCCTGGTTAGCCATTTGTGAAATGGCCACATATTCGACTGCCGAAATATTGCCGTAATAGAAGTTCAGCGGATTTACGACTTTGCCGTCTTTGTGTACTTCATAGTGACAATGCGGTCCTTCAGATCTTCCTGTGCTTCCCACATAACCAATAACATCGCCTCGTTTTACACGTTGTCCGGGTCTGCAATTGTATTTGCTTAAATGTGCATACAAACTTTCGTAGCCAAAACCATGCCTGATGACCACATGATTTCCAAATCCGGATGCCGAATTATCGGCCCGCTCAATAACGCCATCTCCTGTAGCATAAACGAGAGTGCCTGTTTTGGCGGTGAAATCCATTCCATTATGCATTTTTCGTACTTTCGTGAACGGGTCGGTTCTGTATCCAAAACCTGAAGCCATACGAATTAGATTCTCATTTCGTACAGGCTGAATGGCCGGAATTGCCAGCAATAAAGTGCCTTTTGTACTGGCTAATTTTAAAATTTCATCTAATGATTTAGACTGAATCGCTAATTCTTTAGAGAGACGATCTATTCGTTTTGTGGTGTTTAAAACCAGTTGAGAATTGTTGTAACCCTCTAAATCTTTGTATTTTCTGGAATCTCTAAAACCTGCTTTTCGAATAGAATCCGGAATCTCGGCTTTATTAAAATAGACTCTGTAAATGTTATTGTCTCTGTTTTCCAATGTCTCGGCTACAGCATCGATTTCATCCATTTTTCTGTTCAGAATGGCATATTGTAATTTCAGATTTTCAATTTCGCGTGCCTGTAAACGATCTTTTGGCGTTTCAAAATAGGGAGTATTGATTAAAAGTATAAAAACCAAAAAGCCAAATAATGCCGAAGCCAATAAAAACAGTAATGCATAGCCAACTTTAGCCCTTTTTCGGGTCTTTATTTTTGTATAAGCCAGATTTTCTGAGTCGTAATAATATTTTACTTTCGCCATATTTTAAAATACCCTATTTTTGCAGCTTGTAAAATAAGTTAGTCGAACAAATTTAATAAATGTTTCATGATGTTCGAAGCTTTTTTCAGGAATAAAACAGTTAGATAATGTGTCAATTTGATAATTAGATAATGTCTTAAATGCGAAAATTATTGTTTGGAACTTTAATTTTTGTATTAAAAAGAGGTAAGTATCACATTTTCAGATTAACATGTTTCTAATTAAGTATCACATTTTCAAATTGACACATTTTCTAATTTTAATATGAAATCACAAGACGTACGTAAACAATTTTTAGATTTTTTTGAGAGTAAAGGACACACTATTGTTCCTTCGGCTCCTATTGTACTTAAAGACGATCCAACCTTAATGTTCAACAACTCGGGAATGGCCCAGTTTAAAGAATACTTTTTAGGAAACGGAACGCCAAAAAGTCCAAGAATTGCCGATACACAAAAATGTCTTCGTGTTTCAGGAAAGCATAATGATTTAGAGGAAGTAGGTATCGATACTTATCACCACACGATGTTTGAGATGTTGGGGAACTGGTCTTTTGGAGATTATTTCAAAAAAGAGGCTATCAACTGGGCTTGGGAATTGTTGACAGAAGTGTACAAAATTCCAAAAGAAAATCTTTATGTTTCGGTTTTCGAAGGAAGCAAAGAAGATAATGTGCCGTTTGATCAGGAGGCTTGGGATATCTGGAAAGAATTAATTGATGAAGATCGTATTATTCTAGGGAATAAAAAAGACAACTTCTGGGAAATGGGAGATCAGGGACCATGCGGACCTTGTTCTGAAATTCACGTTGATTTGCGTACTCCGGAAGAAAAAGCAGCCGTTTCAGGTAAAAGTTTAGTAAACAACGATCATCCTCAGGTGGTTGAAATCTGGAATAATGTATTCATGGAATTCAATCGTAAAGCTGATGGTTCGTTAGAAAAACTTCCTGCGCAACACGTTGATACCGGAATGGGATTTGAGCGTTTGTGTATGGCATTACAAGGAAAAACATCCAATTATGATACCGATGTTTTCATGCCTTTGATTAGAGAAATTGAAACTATCACCGGGGCAAATTATACTGTTAAAGCATCAAACGAAGCGGAAGAAAAAGTAAATATTGCGATTCGTGTTATTGCAGATCACGTTCGTGCAGTAGCTTTTGCTATCGCTGATGGACAGTTGCCGTCAAATACTGGTGCAGGTTATGTAATTCGTCGTATTTTGCGTCGTGCTATTCGTTACGGATTTACTTTCCTGAATATAAAAGAAGCTTTCATCTACAAATTAGTAGAAACTTTAAGTGAACAAATGGGAGATTCTTTCCCGGAAATTAGAACTCAAAAAGCACTTTGCTCGAATGTGATTCGCGAGGAGGAAAACTCTTTCTTACGTACTCTTGATCAGGGATTGGTACTTTTAGATGCTGTGATTCTGAACAATTCAGGAGATACTATCGATGGTAAAAAAGCTTTTGAATTGTATGATACTTACGGTTTTCCGATCGATTTAACAGCTTTGATTCTTTCTGAAAAAGGATTGAAATTAGATGAAAAAGGATTTCAGGAGCAGTTGCAATTGCAAAAAGAACGTTCTCGTGCAGCTTCAAAAGTAACTGCAGGGGATTGGAATGTTTTGGTAGAAGATGATATTCAGGAATTTGTAGGTTACGACAGATTATCACATCAGGTGAAAATTACGAAGTACCGAAGAGTAGATAGCGTGAAAGATGGCGAAATTTATCAATTGGTTTTCAATGCGACTCCATTTTATGGTGAAAGCGGAGGACAAACCGGAGATAAAGGATATTTGGAAGCTCAAAACGGTGATATCGTTTACATTATTGATACTAAAAAAGAGAACAACCAAACGATACATTTGGCAAAATCGTTACCTGAGAATTTAACAGGAACATTTAACGCGGTTGTGGATGCCAATCAAAGAGCAAAAACATCGTCAAATCACTCGGCTACGCATTTATTGCACCAGGGATTGCGCAAAATATTAGGAACGCACATTGAGCAAAAAGGATCTATGGTTCGAAATGCTTCTTTGCGTTTTGACTTCTCTCACTTCTCAAAAGTATCCGATGAGGAATTAAAAGAAGTAGAAAATTTTGTGAATGCAAGAATCCGTGAAAGTTTGCCTTTAATCGAAAAAAGAGCCATTCCAAAAGATCAGGCTCTTGAAGAAGGAGCAATTGCTTTGTTTGGAGAGAAGTATGGTGACTTGGTTCGTATGATAAAATTTGGTGATTCTGTCGAATTATGTGGAGGAACTCACGTGGCAAATACGGCTGATATCTGGCATTTCAAAATTATTTCTGAAGGAGCTGTAGCGGCAGGAATCAGAAGGATCGAAGCTATCACAAGTGAAGCTGCAAAAGATTATTTTGAGTCTCAATTGCTTTCTTATGAAGAAATTAGAGAGACCTTGAAAAATGCTCAGGATCCTGTGAAAGCGATTCAGTCGTTACAGGAAGAAAATATTCAGTTGAAAAAACAATTGGAAATCTTGTTGAAAGATAAAGCCAAAAACATGAAAGGTGATTTGGCTAAAGAATTGCAAGAAATCAATGGTGTTCAGTTCTTAGCAAAACAAGTAGATTTAAATCCGGAAGGAGCAAAAGATTTGGCTTATGAATTGGGGAATTCTTATCATAATCTGTTTGTAGTTTTTGCAACTGCACAGGAAGGAAAACCTATGTTAACTTGCTACATCTCTAAAGAAATTGTTGCAGAGAAAAATCTAAACGCAGGACAGGTAGTTCGTGAATTAGGAAAATACATCCAGGGAGGAGGAGGAGGACAGCCTTTCTTCGCTACCGCAGGAGGTAAAAATGTTGATGGAATTAGCGAGGCTTTGACGAAAGCGATTGATTTCGTGAAGTAATTTTTTTAGTCTCGCAAAAGACGCAGAGTCGCAAAGTTTTTTTAAGCTTTGCGACTTTTTTTTTACGGAATAATCTTTTGTAGGTTCTTTCTTTGATTTTGCAAAAAGGAAAAAATGACAGAGAATGAAATTTCAGCTATCGTAGTCGATGTTTGTTATAGAATACATGTAAAACTTGGACCAGGATTATTAGAATCTGTTTATGAAGCAATTTTGTATCATGAATTAACGAAGAGAGGTTTACATGTAGAAAGACAAAAGCCCTTACCCGTAGTTTGGGATCAAATGAAATTAGACATCGGATTTAGAGCTGATTTAATAGTAGGAAACAAAGTGATTTTAGAAATTAAATCAATTACACAGATTTCTGATGTTCACGCAAAGCAAGTTTTGACTTATCTCAAAATCACGAAAATGAAATTAGGATTATTAATTAACTTTAACGTTCCAATTATTAAATATGGTATTAAAAGAGTAGTGAGTAATCTGTGATAAAAAGCTTAATAAAACTTTGCGACTCTGCGTCTTTGCTAGATTAGCACATTCAAAAATAAGAGTTTTTTTACAGATAAATAGAGATAGGTTTTTAAGTTTTGTTTTGCTTTATTTGTGGGATTAATGAACAAATAAATTTACCACACATGAAAAGAATTCTATGTTTTTTTAGTATTTTATCACTTATTTTAACTTCTTGCTCCAGTAATGTTGAAAGTGCTGTCAATGCAGAAAATGTGCTTTTGCCCATGACAGAAAAATACACAAATGCCTCTTATCCGGAAGATAGCAGTACCGTGACTTATGCTTATGATGGAAACAAAATTACCAGTTTAACATACGACAATGGATCTGCAGTTGTATTTACGTACACCGGTAATTTAATCACAAAAGCAGTATATACAGAAACTTACGAAGGTACAACTCATACAAGTACTACTACTTTTACATATGAAAATGATAAACTTAAATCTACTTTAAAAGTTAACTCGGGAAATTCTTTACATAAAAAAAGAACTTATACCTACAATGCAGACGGAACAATTTCGACGATTACACTTCTAATTAATCCACAAACCCTTGAAGAAACTGAAGATTCATCCAGCATTCTTACTTTGGATGTTAATGGTAATATTATTAAACAAGAATCGGATGGTTTTACGACTGTAGTAGAATATGATACTAAAAACAGTCCTTTCAAAAGTATATTAGGATATAGTTCGTTGCTGGATTCCGATGTTTTTGATCAGGATGCTAACTCTTCAAATAACCTGACAAAAGTGACTGATATATCTGGCGATGGTAGTCAGGATATAAACACCTATGTGAATACATACAATAGTGATAATTATTTAACTAAATCGGTAAATGGCAGTGAAACAAAAGAGTATACCTATTAAAAAAAAACAATAGAAAAATAGAAGTACTCTCACAAGCTTATTTGAAAACAAACGAGTTTCGGTAAGAAAAATGTAAATCCGACAGATTTTTAAAACCTGTCGGATTTTATATTTTATAGTATTTCGAGCGAAGGGAGAAATCTTTGTTCGAAATGACAAATAGTGCTTTCAATTGATTATTCAAGAAAACTCAGAACCTTAGCAGCTTAGTATCTTAGCCTCTTAATTATTTTCGTTCTCCAATCTGTTGGCGCCACATTGCATAATATAAGCCTTTTTCAAAAATTAAATCTTCGTGTTTTCCTTGTTCGATGATTTTTCCTTGCTCCAGTACAAATATTTTGTCGGCGTGCATTACGGTTGACAGACGGTGCGCAATCAGAACCGTGATCCTGTTTTTATCGGATATATTACGAATAGTGGTATTGATTTCTTCTTCGGTAATAGAATCCAGGGCAGAAGTGGCTTCGTCAAAAATCAATAAATTCGGATTTCTTAAAATAGCACGGGCAATCGACAAACGTTGTTTTTCACCACCGGATACTTTAATTCCTCCTTCACCAATTGTGGTGTTTAAACCGTCTTCGGCACGTTGCAGCAGTTTTTCGCAGCTTGCTCTTTTCAAGGCATCGTATAAGTCTTCATCGGTAGCGCTAGGTCTTACGAACAATAAATTCTCGCGAATTGTTCCTGAGAATAACTGTGCGTCCTGAGTAACGAATCCTAATTGTTTTCTTAAGTCCAGTAAATCAATTTCGGTAGAGTCGATGTCGTTGTAAAATACCTGACCTTCAGCTGGGGTGTACAATCCAACCAGTAATTTAACCAAAGTTGTTTTTCCTGATCCTGACGGGCCCACAAATGCAACGGTTTGTCCCTGTTTAATTTCGAAATTGATATTCTCAACCGCTTTAAATTTAGCGGTTTTGTGTTGAAAACTTACATTGGAAAAGAGTAAAGACTGAATCGCTCCGACATGCTTTGGGTTTTTCGGACGAAATTCTTTCGGAGCGCTCAATAAGGTCTTAAAATTCTCCATCGAAACCTTAGTTTCATTTAAGGCAATAATGAAATTTCCAAGTTCCTGAAGCGGCCCGAAAATGAAAAAAGTAAAGAAAACCATCGTTAGCAAATCACCCACAATAATCTTTCCTCCAAATAAGAAATAATACAAAGTAAAAACCACGCAAGTTCTCAAAAAGTGTACAGTTGTGCCTTGAATAAAACTCAAACTCCTGATGAAACGGATTTTTTGAAGTTCCAGCTGTAGAATTTTAAACGTATTTAGATTCAGACGTTTTTCTTCCTGGTAGGTTAATCCAAGACTTTTTACAAGTTCAATGTTTCTTAAACTTTCGGTGGTGGAACCGGCTAAAGCATTGGTTTGATTTACGATTTTTTTAGAGACAATTTTGATCTTTTTGCCCAGATACGAACTAACCAGAGCAATGATTGGCGCCGTGATCAAAAAGATAATCGAAATACGATAATCGATTCGGGCAACATAAACAATCACAAATACAAAACCAATCACAGTCTGAAAGATTAAAGAAATCGATAGTGTGATTAATTTCTCAGAATCGGAGCGTACTTTGGTGAGTTTGCTTAACGTTTCACCGCTTCTTTGGTCTTCAAATTCGGCAAACGGCAGGTCCAGTGATTTTTTAATTCCGTCTGTGTACATCTGCGCTCCGGTACGCTGAATGACAACATTGGTAAAATAATCCTGAAAGTTTTTGGTAATTCTCGATACCATGGCCGCACCAAGCGAAAGCCCTAACCAGAATGCTAATGATTTGATAAAACCAACTGGGTTTCCGTCATATTTATGTAAACCAACACCACAATCCTGCATTAATTTACCGGTAATAATAGAGTCTGATAAACTGAAACAAATATTGATCGAAGCCATAATCAAAGCAAAAAACAGTAACATTTTATGTTTGATTATATAAGAATACAGTAATTTCATAAGTGAATTTGAATTTATGGAAGATGTAAAAGTAGTGAATTGTTTAACACTGTTAAATGGATTTTTGTTATTAAAAATGTAAATTTTTTTACAGTTGAAATTGCCGGTGTTTTTTTAGATGTAGCGTGTTTTAATTTGCTGCAAGACCTCTTTTTTATAGGAGAACAAAATGGAAATTTAAGAAAAAAGCTAAGTATTGATATCGCATTTTAGTTTTTTATTAAACTTTATTATTAATGGATTTGCTATATCTTTCTTGTTACTAATGTGTTGGAGACTGTTTTTGATTATGGTGTGTTTTTAAATGTGGAATCCCGTAAGGTTTTAGTTTTGGGGTGTATTAAGTTTGCAGCAAAATAAATTTAACCAAATCAAAATGAAAAAAATTTTATGCCTTTTTAGTGCTTTGGCTCTAGTAGTTTCTTCTTGTTCAAGTGATGATGCCGCAGATGCATCAGCTTCAGTAAAACCATCAAAAATTGCTTATTCTTATTCTGATCCTACGGAGAATTATTATACAGACATTAAATATGAGGGAAGCAAACTAGTAAGTGAAATAGATAATGACGGTTACACACTTAAGCATTTTTATGTTGGTGATTTAATCTCAAAAACAGAGCAATACGGGATAGATAAGACACTTAAATCTACTACGGAATATAGTTATTCTGCAGGAAAGCTAGCTTCTGAAACTGTAAAAAATGTAGGTGAAACTAAATTTTACAAAACGAAATATACCCAAAATGGGGATGGGACTATTTCTTTTGCAGAGTTTTATATTAATGCTGCAACAGGAGTTGAAGAAGAAGGTGGAAAAATTGGAAAATATACGTACAAAGACGGTAACTTAGTGAAGTATGAAAGTTCTTATTATGGTAAACCAAATACTACGTATACGTATGAGTATGATTCAAAAAAGAATCCTAATACTAATATTGATGGTGTTAAACTTTTAACAGGTACAGAAGAGAGTGCTTCAGTTAACAATGTTGTTAAAATAACAGGTACTTCAGCGACTTCATCTTATGTAAGTACTTTCACTTATGTTTACAATAACAATAATTTTCCAACGGAGAAAAAACAATTTAATGATAAGGGAACGTTAACGGAGACAGCTCAAATTACATACTAAAAGTAAACTTATCAACTTTACACGAAAAACCAAATACTCTTGTATTTGGTTTTTTTATTGCCAAAACGGGTAAAATTCGTATTCAAATGAAACGTCATATAATTCAGAACACTGATTCCAACTTTTTTAACCGAGAGAAATAAGGAAATACAAGAAAATAGCTAAGTATTTATACGGTTTTTTGTCTTTTAGTTATTTTTTTTCTAAAATATTTTTTAGCGTATGTTGTTTGTTATCAGTGCTTTAGATTTATTTTGGATTGAGGTCTGTGTTTCCGATGTGGAATCCCGTA
Source organism: Flavobacterium sp. WG21 (assembly GCF_000335775.1). NCBI lineage: Bacteria > Pseudomonadati > Bacteroidota > Flavobacteriia > Flavobacteriales > Flavobacteriaceae > Flavobacterium > Flavobacterium sp. WG21. Next base: position 13,020 of record NZ_AMYW01000046.1, on the reverse strand, counting down.
AGGTTTTGATTTTTAGGTGTGTTACGTTTGTAATGCTAAAAATAATGCTGCTAAGAATATTTTAGGATTTGATAAAATTTCTTTTGTGGATGGAGAAGGAAGCGGAGTTTTTGACAATGAAATTGCAGATACTTTAGGAAAGAATATATGTTCTATCTATAAGTTAGGCGTATAATACAGCCGGATATCCTGAAAAAAGCATTGATAATGCTGAAGGATTAAAATATACATCTGAATATTTCTATTAGTAGAAAGTTTAAAATTTGGGGGCGAAAAGTCGGGGACATTTTGTTTTCGGCTTTTTTGTTTGTGAAAAATAACCGAAATTTACACAAAACAACTTCATGCAATTCAGAACCCAGATTCCAGTTTCAAAAAGCAGTAATCCAATCGATTATCATTCGAAGATCATTTCTATGGGATCTTGTTTTGCGGAAAACATGGCAGAGAAATTTGATTATTTTAAGCTTCAGAACGAAACCAATCCATTTGGAATTATCTTCAATCCGGTTTCCATTGAGAAAGTGATTCAGAGAGTGGTTAAACAAGAGTTTTTTACAGAGAAAGATGTTTTTTTTCATAACGAACGCTGGCATTGTTTTGAAGTTCATTCAGATTTGAGTCATTCCGATCGACAGGAGTTGTTGCAAACACTTAACGAAGCAATTACCAAAACAAACAAACAAATCGAGGAGGCCACTCACCTCATAGTAACCTATGGAACCTCCTGGATTTACAGAAATATTGAAAGTAACGAAGTAGTCGCCAATTGTCATAAAGTACCGCAAAGACAATTCACGAAAGAATTATTGACTGCTGATGTAATTCAGAAAAGCATTCAAAATACAATCCGCTTAATTCATGGTTCAAATCCGAATGTAAATTTCATTTTTACCATTTCACCAGTGCGCCATATCAAGGATGGTTTTGTAGAAAATCAATTGAGTAAGTCACATCTGTTTACGGGGCTTCACCAGAATCTGCAATCTAAAATCGACAATCAGCAATTAGGATATTTTCCTTCTTACGAAATTATGATGGACGAACTTCGTGATTATCGTTTTTATGCCGAAGACATGCTGCATCCGAATGTTGTAGCAATTGACTATATCTGGCAGAGATTCAGTGAAAATTATATTGCAGAGAATAGCATTTCAACCTTGCAGGAAGTAGGAGAAATTCAAAAAAGTCTGCACCATCGAAGCTTTAATCCGGAATCTGAACAGCATCAGAAATTTTTAGTCAAGCTTCGTCAAAAAATAAAAAGTGTAGAAGAAAAATGGCAGCATATTAAGTTTTAAAACCTTCAGGATTTTTAAGACGTTTTGATATTCAGTGTGTTGTGAGAATTTGCTAAAATTTAAAATATCAATTTCAACAGAGCAGAATTCTTTATGTTTCCGCTCGGTAACTACAATACCAAACGTAAGAAAATAATTATTTGTTGCTAAATTTTAGAATAATTACAGGTAATTATGTAAATTGTTTGAGTTTAAATTTTACAAATTTGTTTTTGCAGATTTGTCCAAATCAAACTTTAATCTAAATGTGTTTTATTGACGTATGAATAAGAAAACCATTCATTTTCTAAAAAAAACACTTCGTGTACTGCTTTGGTGCATGGCTTCTGTAATTACACTTTTACTGCTTCTTATTGTCTTAATTCAGGTTCCTTCCGTCCAGAATTTCGTAAAAGATAAGGCCATTACGTATCTGCATAAAAAGATAAAAACCAAAGTTTCGTTAGATCATATTTCGATAAAATTTCCGAAAGACATTGTTTTGGAAGGATTTTACTTTGAAGATCAAAAAAAGGATACTTTGTTAAGTGGAAAACGTTTAGAGTTGGATGTTGATTTGTTCAAATTGATCAACAGTGAATTGGAGATTAATTCGGTTTCACTGCAAAATACCGCAGTCCGTATTTCAAGGGACAAAAAAGGAGTTTTTAATTTTGATTATATCATTAAAGCATTTGAGTCTAAAGAACCAAAGGTTGAAGATCCGAACAGCAAACCTTTTAAAATTTCGGTTGTAAAAATAAATCTGGATAACGTCAGGTTTGATTTTAAAGACGATTTTTCTAAAAACGATACTCGTGTAAAACTCACGCATTTTGATACCAAATTCAGGGAATTCGATTTAGATAAAATGAATTTCAACATTCCGGATATTAATCTAAGCGGATTAAAGGTGGTTTTGAATCAGGATGTGGTCGAAAAGATCGCTGAAACATCAGTGCAAACGATAGATACCGTCTCGAAAAGAGCAGATTTCAATTTGAAGTTAGGAAACATTAGATTAGCAAAAATTGATATTGTTTACGACAACAAAGATTCCAAATTAGATTCCGGAATACAACTGGATCAGTTGAATGTAGCCGTAAACAAAATTGATTTGAACCGTCAATTATTGGATTTCGAAGCTTTCGAACTTAAAAATTTAAAAGGGAATCTACGTTTGGGCGCAAAAGACAAACAGCTTCAAATTCCTGATTTAGATACAACTGCCATAAAACAGGCAGGATGGAAAGTAAAGTTGAATGTTATAGACATCCAGAATATAGCGTTCAAATTTGATGATATGCAGTCAAAGCCAATTTCGAAAGGAGTTGATTACAGTCATATGGATCTGAGTAAAGTTAATTTTAAAGCAGAAAAATTGTATTATGGGAACGATACAATTTCAGGAAATATAAAAACGCTGACCTTAAACGATAAAAGCGGCTTGCAGCTTCAGGCTTTAAAAACCAATTTCTTTTATGGACCAAAGAGCGCTTACCTGAACAATTTGTATTTAAAAACACCCCAAACACTTTTTCAGAATAGTATAAAAGTGGGTTATCCTTCTATCGCTTCTGTTTCCAAAGATTTGGGTAATCTTACTTTAGAGGCCAATTTAAATCAGTCCAAAATCGGCTTTAAAGATATCCTGCTTTTCGCTCCCGATTTACAGAAATCCAATCCGTTTAAGAGTAATCCAAATGCCGTTTTGAAGGTCAATGCACGTTTGAGTGGGAGGATAAAAGATTTGAATATTGCACAGTTCGAAATGAGCGGAATCGGAGCTACAAAAGTTGCTGTTTCAGGAAAGATAAAAGGGATGCCTGATGCACAAAAAGCGGATTACGATTTAGATATCAGAAAACTTTCGAGCACGTCAAAAGACATTTATTCGTTTGTGCCTGCGGGAACTGTTCCAAAGAATATTCAATTGCCTTCACAGCTTAATTTGCAAGGTAAGTTTAAAGGTTCTGTTGCTAATTTTAAAACCAAGCTGGCTTTCAGCAGCAGTTTCGGAAATGCAAAAGTAGATGCTTTGTTCGATCAGCGAGTGAAGAAAAAAGAAAAGTACGATGCGACTGTTTATTTGCTGGATTTTGATTTAGGAAAATTGATTAAAAACGATTCAATAGGAAGAATTACGCTTAAAGCAAAAGTAAAAGGCAAGGGATTGGATCCAAAAACAGCACAGGCAGAATTTGACGGACTGGTTCAGAAGGCTGTTTTCAATAAATATACCTATAAAAATTTGGCTTTAAAAGGGAATATCGAGAAAGGATCTTTTGTGATAAACTCCGGTATGAAAGACCCTAACCTGCATTTCGATTTAACGGCCAGTGGAAATACCGAAGAGAAATACCCTTCCATTCAGTTAAAATTAAACCTGGATATTGCCGATTTGGAAAAATTAAATCTGCATGCCGGTCCAATGAAACTGCGTGGAAATGTTGATGCAGATATTGCCAACAGTAATCCTGATTTTTTGAACGGAAAAGTGTTTCTTTCCAACATTCAGATTGCCCAGACAGCAGAACCTATCGTTCTCGATTCTATCAGACTGATTGCCTTTGCGGATCAAAATCGAAACAATATCAAAGTTTCTTCTCAGTTTTTAAATGCGGAGGTTGATGGGAAATACAAACTGACGACTTTAACGGCAGCATTAAAAAAATCACTGTCAAAGTACATCGATTTAAAAAGTCCAAAAGTAAAAGGAGAAACGGATGAGCAGCGATTGGTTTTTACGGTGAAGATTGATAATGATCCCGTGTTACTGAAACTGCTCCCTGAATTAACGGGGTTGGAACCGGTTACTTTATCAGGAAAGTACAATAACGTGTCAGATTCTTTGGAAATAAAAGGAAGTATTCCGAGAATTGTATATGCCGCTAACACCATTGCCGACGGGAGAATCAATATCGAAGCCAAAGAAAATGGGTTAGAATACAATGCTTCTTTTGGAACAATTGAGAGCGGTTCTTTAAAAATTCCATTTACAAGCTTATCCGGAAAAATTGAAAATAATGTTTTGGATTATGCACTTGAAGTAAAAGATGCTAAAGAGAAACAACAGTATTTTATTGCGGGAGACTTAAAACACGACGGTTCAAAAAGCAGTTTCAGAATTGATGCTCAAAATTTTATTCTGAATTATGATAAATGGAATATCGATCCGGAAAATGTGGTGGAGTTTGGAGACAAGAGATTGTATGTTAATAAATTTAATTTAGAAAATTCGGGTAATGAATTAAGAGTTCAATCCCTGGGATATCAGGATAGTGCACCTTTACAGATCGATTTCGTAAATTTCGAAATAGAAACGATTATGAATATCGTCAAAAAAGACCAATTGTTAATGCAGGGTCTGATCAATGGACATGCGCTGGTTGAAAATGTAATGACAAAACCTACTTTTACCTCGGATATAAAAGTAGATCAATTTGCTTTCAAAGGAGAACCTGTTGGAGATATTACAATAAAAGTAGACAATAAAACCAATAATTTGCTGGCAGCCAATGTTACTCTTAGCGGAGAAGGAAACGACGTAAACCTGACCGGAAATTATAAAATCGACGATGAAAATCTGGATTTTAATCTGGATCTGAACAAACTAAATATCAAAAGTATTCAGGGATTCAGCATGGGCAATCTGACTGAGGGAACTGGATTTTTAGCAGGGAATTTCAAAATTACCGGAAATGCTGCCGCGCCAAAAGTAAACGGAGCACTGGAATTTAAAGAGACAGGTTTCAGAGTAACAAAATTTAATTCCTACTACAAAACAGCTGATGAAAAAATAACACTTCAGGATGATATTATCACTTTTGATACCTTTACTTTTCAGGATGAAAACGACAATGAACTGATTGTAAACGGAACCATTAAAGCAACAGATTATACCAAATTTGACTTTGGCTTAACTGTAGTGGCAGATAATTTCAGAGCGATACATTCGCAGGAAAAAGACAATGATTTGTTTTATGGTGATTTGGTGTTAGACAGCAAGCTGAATATCAAAGGAACACTCGAAAATCCTGTAGTTGGCGGAACTATTAAAATAAATAAAGACACTAAGTTTACAGTTGTGATGCCCCAATCAGATCCTTCAATCGCCGATCGGGAAGGGATAGTTGAATTTGTAGACGAAGACAATCAATATCTGAAGCAGACTGTTGCAATGGAGCAAAAACTCAATCAGTCTCGGTTAGTTGGTATGGATGTGAGTGTGGCTATTGCCATCGATAAAGAGGCAGAACTTACATTGGTTATCGATAAAGGAAACGGTGATTATTTGAACTTAAAAGGAGAAGCCGAACTTACCGGTGGAATCGATCCGTCAGGAAAAACAACTTTAACCGGTAAATATGAATTCTCAGGCGGGGCGTATGAAATGAATTTCAACATGATCCGACGAAAATTTGATATTCAGAAAGGGAGTTATATCATTTGGAACGGTGAACCTACCATGGCCAATCTGAATATTACGGCGATTTATAAAGTAAACACCGCACCAATAGACTTATTGGGCAATCAATTGCCAACGGATAACCCTACTGAGCGAAACACCTATAAGCAGAAAATTCCGTTTCAGACCTTGTTGAAAATGAACGGGGAGCTTTTAAAACCGGAAATCACTTTTGATATTGTACTTCCGGAGGGCAATAATGATGTTTCTGCAAATGTGGTATCACTTACCAAAGCAAAACTCCAGCAGTTAAGACAAGAACCGGCGGAATTGAACAAACAGGTTTTTGCTCTTTTACTATTGAACCGGTTTATTGGTGAAAACCCATTTTCGAGCGAAAGCGGGGGAACCAGTGCAGAATCTCTCGCACGACAAAGTGTGAGTAAAATTTTGTCACAGCAATTAAATGATCTTGCCGGAGAATTAATCACCGGAGTTCAGTTAGAGTTTGATCTCGAGTCAACAGACGATTATACATCCGGTAGCAGAGAAAACAGAACCGATCTGAACGTCGGGGTTTCCAAAAAGTTGTTAAACGATCGACTAAAAGTTACCGTAGGGAGTAGTTTTGCCGTTGAAGGTCAGGAACGTGCCAACGAGCAAAGTGCCAATATTGCAGGAGATGTGGCATTGGATTATCAATTAACCAAAGACGGCCGTTATATGGTTCGGGCTTACCGAAAAAATGAATATCAGGTGGCAGTCGAAGGTCAGGTAGTTGAAACCGGTGTTGCTTTTATCATCACGATGAGTTACAATAAATTCCGTGAACTTTTTCATCGCAGTGCAGCCGAAAAAGAAATGATTAGAGAAGAAAAATTACGCAACGAAAAAAAGAAACTGAAAGAGCAAGAGGAGAAGCAAAAAAAGGAAAATCAAATAGAAGGGAATGAGCAAAAAACATAGCAATATAAGAATGAAATATGTCAGATATTTTGTTGTGCTGTCCTTATTTTTTGTTTTTGGATGCAGTAACACAAAATATTTGCCGGAAGGAGATTTATTATACACAGGAGGTTCGGTAACCGTAAAAGATTCAATTCTTAAAAAGAAAGAACGAAAAGCACTGGAAAATGAACTGAATGATTTACTGCGCCCTAAACCCAACAAACAATTCCTGGGATTACGTCCTAAGTTATGGTTTTATAATATCGCCGGAGAACCTAAAAAACAAAAGGGAATCCGATATTGGCTGCGTACTAAAGTGGGAGAACCTCCCGTGCTTTTTAGTAAAGTTGATTTAGAGTATAATGCATCCGTCCTTCGCAATTTTACAGAAAACAGAGGGTATTTTAAAACCCGTGTCAGTGCTGATTCAACCGTTAGCCATAAAAGAGCTACAGCAGAATATACAGTGGTACCCAAAAAGCAATACATTATTAAAAGCGTGATTTTTCCTGACGATTCATTGGCCATGTCCAGAATAATTGGAAGGTCAAGCCGAAGAAGTCTCTTGAAAGTGGGGCAGCCGTATGATTTGGATGTTATTAAAGCAGAGCGCGAACGTATAGACGCCAGATTGAAGGAGAAAGGGTATTATTATTTTAACCCCGATTATCTTTTGGCACAGGTAGACAGCAGCAAAGGCGATCATGAAGTAAAAATTAGATTGGTAATTAAAGCGGATACACCTCCAAAAGCGCTTACAGCCTATAAGATCAATAAAATTGTAGTCTACCCGAATTTTACCATTTCAAAAGACAGTGTAAAATATCAGCCGAAAGATATTATTCAATATAAAGACTTCACCATTATTGATACAGCTGACAGTTTTAAGCCAAGAGTTTTTGATCGCGCCATTCACTTCAAAAAGGGAGATTTCTACAACCGTAAAGACCACAATCTGACCCTAAATCGTTTTGTAAATTTGGGAGCGTTTAGTTTTGTGAAAAATGAATTTAAGCCTTCGGATAGTTTACCCAATGCGCTGGATTCGTATTATTATCTGACGCTTTTGCCGAAGAAATTTATCCGTGTAGAAGTTTTGGGAAAAACGAACTCGGCGAGTTATACCGGTAGTGAGATTAATATCAATTGGAACAACAGAAACTTATTTCGAGGGGCAGAATTATTTACGGTTTCCATTTTTGGTGGTGCCGATTTTCAGCTTTCAGGAGCCAATAACGGGAAAAACATTTATAAGCTGGGAACAGAAACCAGTTTGACCTGGCCAAGATTTATCGTTCCGTTTTTTCATATTGAAGGTTCCAGCGAATATGTGCCGAGAACCAAAGCAACAGTAAGGTATGAATATCAAAACAGAACACAATTGTATGCTTTAAACTCTTTTAAAACGTCTTTTGGATACCAGTGGAAAGAGAATATTCGAAAAGAACATCAACTGAATGTAATTGATGTGACCTATGTAAGCCCCAATCACGTGACGGCTGAATATTTAGCAGATATTCAAGAAGACCCGTCATTAGAAAAGATAATTGAAAAACAATTGATTTTTGGACCAACTTATACGTACACCTACACCAATACGATGCAGAAGCGTAGAAAAAATACGTTTTACTTTAGTGGTGATTTAGATTTGGCAGGAAACGTTACAGGTCTGGTAACAGGAGCAAATGTTAAAGATGGGAATCAGAAAAATATTTTTGATGTTCCTTTTAGCCAATATGTAAAAATGAGAGGTGATCTCAGACATTATTTAAAACTGGGTAAAGAAAGTGAATTGGCCAGCAGGATTATTTTAGGAATAGGACTTCCGTACGGAAATTCAAGGGCTTTGCCAACGGCTAAACAATTTGTGGTAGGAGGAACCAATAGTATTCGGGCTTTCAGAGCCAGATCGCTCGGGCCGGGAAGTTATCTCAATGCACAAACGACTAATAATTTTCTTCCGGATCAGTCAGGCGATTTGAAACTGGAGTTTAGTACCGAATACAGGGCCAAACTTTTTAGTATTGTTCGCGGAGCACTATTTGTAGATGCCGGAAACGTTTGGCTTTTAAATGCCGATCCCAATAAGTCTGGTGGAGAAATTACCAAAGATTTTATGAAAGATATTGCCGTAGGAGCCGGAGCCGGTTTGCGTTTTGATTTGTCTTTTTTAGTTTTAAGAACCGATTTGGCATTTCCGTTGAGAAAACCCTATTTACCGCAAGGTCAGAGATGGGTAATCGATGATATTAATTTCGGAAGTGGTCCATGGAGAAAAGAGAACTTGATTTTAAATATCGCCATTGGATATCCGTTCTGATTTTATGTTTTTAAAAAAGACAGAATAAAATAAACCGCAGGAATAGAAAGCTTACTTTAAACTTCTATTCCTGTGGTTTAGGACAATTATTTTTACAATCCGGAAATAATAAATTCGCTTCTTCTGTTCATTTGATGCTCTTCTTCCGTGCAATTTTCATTATCAGAGCAATGGTTTACAAGCTGTGTTTCACCATAACCTTTGCCGGTTAATCTGTTTTTATCAACACCATGTTTAATAAGCCAGTCTATAGTAGATTTAGCTCTTCTATCAGACAATAGCTGATTGTATTTCTGCGTCTGACGACTGTCTGTATGAGAACGAATATCTAATTTCATTTTTGGATATAAGTTCAGTACATCCAGGATTTTTTCCAGGTCTAAAGCAGCTTCTTTACCAATATTGGATTTGTCTAAATCAAAGTATATCATTTTGATACCGAAAACTTTGCCTAAATTATCTCCAATGGTTACCTGGTAGCTGGATTTTTCAAGTGGAATTGGTAAATAAGCTTTTGAACGGTCTTTTGATACCAGTATTTTTTGTTCCCAGGTGGTATAATTTTCTTTTTCGGCCCTGATATAATAGGGAGTTTCAGAATCTAAAATGAAACTATAATTTCCTTTCTCATCGGAGAAGGTGGAATCTTTTACATTCATGTCCTGATCATACAAGGTGATTTTGGCATTTGGTAAAATTTCATTACTGTCCAGATCAGTCACAACTCCATATAATTGGTAGTCAGTATTTATTTTTTTTGTCTCTAAAAATTTATAAATATCATCTGATCCTTGTCCGCCTTTTCTGTTCGATGAAAAAAAGCCTTTTCGGGATTTGATGTCAATAATATAAGCAAAATCATCATTAGGAGAATTGATATCTGCTCCTAAATTTTGAATATTACTAACTCCGACGTCGTTTATTTTTCCAACAAAAACATCAAGACCTCCAAGTCCCGGATGTCCGTCTGAAGCAAAATAAATTTCATTTTCATCGGTTACGAAAGGAAATGTTTCTTTTCCTTCGGTGTTGATTTCGGGGCCTAAATTTTGAGGGGAGCTGTATCCTCCATTACTCAGGATTTTGACCTTGTAAATATCAGATTGTCCTATTGTTCCGGGCATATCTGAAGCAAAATATAAAGTCTTTTCATCCGGGCTGAGAGTGGGATGTGCCGTACTGTAATCATTACTATTAAACGGTAATTCTATGATATTATCCCACTCCTTCTTTTGATTAAGAGTGGCTTTGTATATTTTTATAAAGGTGGTTTTTTGTTTGTTTTTTCCTTTTTTACCATCAATATAATTATTGCGGGTAAAATAAACAGTTGTTCCGTCTTTTGTAAAAGTGGGAGTAGATTCGTGAAACTTACTATTGATTTTTGATTTGATTTTTTTAGGTGCGCTTGGATTGAAATTTTCATCCAGGGCAGCTTCATAAAGGTTGGTGAAACTTTCACCTGTCCATTTATGTCTTTGTTGTCCCAGTCCTCCTGTATCTCTTGCGGTGGTGAAAACAATTTTATTTTGGAAAAAGGTTGTTCCGTAATCCGAATATTTACTGTTTATCCCTGAATCTTCAATCGTATAGCGTCCGGAATTGGCTTTAATCAAATCCAGATAGTTTTCATTTTTTTTGTACAGTTTAGCTCTTGTATCATTTTTTGAATGCTGAGAGAATAAATCAAGCATTTGATTGGCTTTCTCTGTGCGATTTGTTGATTTTAACGATTGCGCATATCGGTAATAATATTCGGGCTCGACATCGTTAGTCATGGCAAATAACTCATCATACCATTTTGCGGCTTTATCAAATTCAGCATTAAAGTAAAAAGCGTTGCCCAGTTTTTTGAACATATCTGCAGATTTGTAGCCTTTTGAAGCTACTCTTTCATAGGTTTCAATCGCATTAATATAAGCATAGTTGGTATATTGTTTGTCTGCCGTAGCTATTTTATTCTTTTGAGAATAAGTGTGAAATGAAAAAAAACTAAGTATTAATAGATAAAATGGTATATAATTCTTCATAGTAAATAATTTTAAAAGAAACGAGGGGTTGTCATTCTGCTTTGTTTTCGGATAAACTCAAAACGCAGGAATACTTCATGCGAACCATTACTGTAATTGTTTAGTTTTGAAGATTCAAGATCATAACCGTAACCAATGTACATACCGTCTGTAAGCTGAAAACCGGCCATGGTACTGAAAGCCGCATCCCATCGGTAGGCGATTCCAACCATAAATTTATTGTTGAACATAAAATTGGCGGAGGCATCCACCTGCAACGGCGCACCTTGTGTTATTTTTGTAAGGATTGCGGGTTTGAATTTTATATTATTGTATGTACTCAAATTGAATACATATCCTCCCATTAAGTAGTAATTAATTTTATTTTTGAATATGGCTACTTCATTATTGTCATAATAATTGGTCACTATAAAATCCGGTGCCGATAAACCGATGTAAGCTTTGTCAGAATGCCAATAGACTCCGGCTCCTATATTTGGAGATATGACATTATTTAAATTTTGTAAATGAGGATCGTTCAAATCTGAGGGATTGAGCCTACTAGTGTCCAGATTAAAAAGACTAACTGTTCCTTTAAGTCCGAATGAAAGTTTAAAATTATCGGAAGTCTGAACCGTGTAGGAAAAGTCAGTCGATAAAGAGTTTTTATCAGAAGCACCAATTTTATCATTTACAAGAGAAACACCGATACCTAAATTACTGTCGTTTATAGGGGCATTAATTGAAAAAGCGCTTGTTTTTGGAGCTCCTTCAAGGCCTACCCACTGTGCGCGATACAATCCAAAAATACTTATCGTACCTCTTGATCCGGCATAAGCAGGATTAATATTTATGGTATTGTACATGTACTGTGTGTATTGGGCATTTTGCTGAGCCGCTATATTTATTACATTGAAAAGCAATAAGAACCTTAAAAAATTTAAACTCTTTTTCATTTGTATATTTATTTTTTAATGAAATTTCTTTGGGAAAGGACTATGATTTTTTTTTGTTTTATCTCAAAGTAAGATGTAGGTATCCACTTTTTTCTGTCATCAGCGCACCGTTTCCATAGGAAAGCACATAAAAGTAGGTTCCTGAAGGTAATCCTGCTTTTTGGTTTACGGTCGCTCTTCCTTCAGAAATTCCACGAAAAAGATTATTGTTTGCACCATAATTAGTAGTTTCAAACACGATGACTCCCCAGGGATTATATATGGTTACCGAATTATTTGGATACCGTTCCAGACCTCTAATTTCGAAGTAATCATTTTTGCCGTCTCCATTTGGTGAAACCATATTGAAAACAATTACCTCCGGATTTGTAATGCCCGCCTGCGCTCTATTATTAAGTGGATTATGATCTTCAGGAGTTGAATTTTCCAGAAAAGCAATGTTCAGGTAATCCCCTGTTGCTTTTACTTTTGCTGTTATGGTCAATGTTTCTGTTTCATGGGCTAACAATTCAGATAAATTCCAGATTCCGGTTGTGATACTATAATCTCCTGAAGAAGTTTTGGATGAGGTATACATATATCCTGACGGAAGTATATCTCTAATTTGAACATTGTTGAAATTATTTCCTCCCAGATTTTCAGCAGATATGGTAAACACGACCTGCTGACCGATGTTAGCCATTGGATTATTTACTGTTTTTCTTAACTCAATATCTGCATCTTCACTAGGCTTTAAACAGGACTCCACCTCTATAGAAAAATTAATACTTACAAGAGGATTGCATTTAGCTTCATCAATATAATTGACCTCTACAGCCCCTTTTCCGGCATGATTCCACAAAACCGTTACAAAATCATCTGAATGTTGACCTCCATTTACGATAGTGCCTTCATTTGAAACGAGCCAATTGTAAGAGGACATTCCGGCCACGGTAGTGTAGGTTACTTTTTCTGAAATACAGACCGAGGTAAGCCAATCAGGATCTTTATCAGGAAGATCATTTTTAACAATTACAGTAACGGCTAAACGATTTGTACTCTCACATGTACCTGTCTTTGCTGCTGCGTAATAAGTTTTACCATCAATTAATAGTGTTGA